>CAISOI010000707.1 GCA_903886985.1 uncultured Chthonomonas sp. | reverse complement strand
GCTGGGCTTTATTCTATTGTCACTCTTCTGCTTTGTTTGCCTCATGCTCAATTACACCGTACTGTTGCGCCCCAAGGGGCCTCGCCCTCTCCCGGCAACGGCGTGAGATTGTTTGAGAAACCACAATGAGAGATAAACTTGACGTTCGGGCGATCCGCAGTGGTATTACTGCTTCTGCAATTTTGATAATAGCAATCTACTTTGGATCGGGTCAACTGAAGCACTTTGATCCTGCTCTGATCGCCTATACCAGCGCCACGATTTTTGCGACATTCGGAATCGTCTACCGGTATTCGGTCTGGCTTCAGAAACCGCCGACTGCTCTCTATTGGCGTCGGGGGTGGGAGCTCTTTCTTCGACCTTCCCGGATTGCTGGAAATCTGGTAAAACTTGCCAAACTGTTTATGCAGTATTTTGTCTTTCAGGTCTTTATCGGCAAGCGGAGCCATGTCCGCTGGGCAGCACACTTTTTGATGGCGTGGGGATGTCTGATTGCAGCAGCAGTAACTTTTCCGTTGGTATTTGGCTGGGTCCATTTTGAAGCCGATCCCACAAATCCGGCGCTCTACCAGTCTTTTGTCCTAGGCTTACATGCTGGGACCTTTCCCGCGAATTCCCTGGTGGGATGGGTCACCTTCCATATTCTAGACTTCTGCGCCGTGGCGGTTATCACGGGTATGGCATTCGCCTTTAAAAGGCGAATGTATGACAAAGGCGCGATGAGCGTGCAGACATTCTCGATGGACTTCCTTCCATTGATTCTGCTCTTTGCTGTATCCGTTACCGGATTGATGCTTACGGCTAGCGCTATTTGGATGCGAGGTCACTCTTACAGCTTTTTGGCGCTGCTTCATGCCTTCAGTGTCATCCTAACACTGCTTTACCTGCCATTCGGGAAGTTCTTTCACATATTTCAGCGCCCAGCGGGGCTCGGAGTGCAATTTTACAAGCAGGAGGGACGGGAGACCGAGCAGGCACATTGCCGAAACTGCACTGAACCGTTCGCATCCCTCTTACACGTAAATGATCTTAAGGAAGTGATTAAAGATCTGGGCATCGATCAGAGTCAGAATGGCGGTTTTCATTATCAGGAGATCTGCCCGACCTGCCGACGCAAATTGATCGCTCTGAATCAGCTGGAGGCGATCGGCGGCAACGGGTACCTGTAGCACAATTGATTCAAGATTGATTATTCAAAAAGGAATTTTGGTATGGCGAAACCGCCGCTGACAACTATACAACTCATCGACGAATTTGGACCGACTCCACAATACGACCCTCCCGGTGGGTGGCAGTATGCTGGGGAGCCAGATAAACTTGTTGCTACACACTGCTGTTTCTGCGGTCAACAGTGTGGAATCAATCTTAAGGTTAAAGATAATCGCGTTATCGGCTTTGAACCGCGTGAGGAGTTTCCTTTTAACCGAGGCAAGCTCTGCCCCAAGGGTGTCAAACGCTATATGCAGAACGAACATCCTGACCGGCTCCTGCATCCGATGAAGCGTACGGATCACGGTTTTCACAAGATAAGCTGGGATGAAGCGCTCAACTCCACAGTCTCCGAGATCAAGCGAATTCAGAAAGAGTACGGCAAAGATGCATTCGCAATGCTCTCAGGAGTTTCCCTTTCAAACGAAAAGTCCTATTTCGTGGGCAAGTTCGCGCGCGTGGCACTTCAAACGGCAAACCTTGACTACAACGGTCGCCTCTGTATGGTCTCCGCCGGTACAGGCAACAAGAAGGCGTTCGGTATAGATCGGGCAGCCAATTACTGGGACGACATCCCACTGGCTGATGTGATTATCGTCACCGGAGCAAATGTGGCGGAATGCGCGCCAATCACTACCGACTATATCTGGCGCGCTAGGGATCGGGGCGCAAAATTGATCATGATTGACCCCCGAGTAACTCCTCTCGCCCGTACCGCAGACCTGCACCTTCCCGTTCGTCCGGGTGGAGATACAGCTCTGATGAACGGCATCCTCCATGTGGTCATCGAACGTGGATGGGTCGACCAACATTTCATTGACAATTATACGTCCGGCTATGCAGAGCTCAAAGAGATGGTCGGGAAATACACTCCTGAGGTCGCAGCGGAACTCTCCGGGGTACCAGCGGAATTGATTGTACGTGCGGCGGAGATGTGGGGACCAGCCAAGACGAGTTTTCTACTTCATGCGCGCGGAATCGAGCATCACTCCAAAGGAGTTGAGAATGTGCTCTCATGTATCAATCTTGTGCTGGCTACAGGGCGAATTGGTCGCCCCGGATGTGGTTATGGAACGATAACAGGTCAGGGTAACGGACAGGGAGGTCGCGAACACGGTCATAAGTGCGATCAACTCCCGGGCAATCGCGATATTGAGAACCCGGCTCATCGTGAGTACATCTCGAAGGTCTGGCAGATCGCCGAATCGGAGATGCCCCACAAGGGACTGACGGCTCAAGAGATCATTGAGCACATGCACAGCGGTGAGATCAAAGGTCTGCTCTCGCTCTGCTTCAATCCCGTCGTCTCCCTTCCCGACGCGAACTTCACGAAGGCTGCATTTGACCGCCTTGACCACTACACTATTATCGATTTCTTTTTGAGCGAGACCGCACGGCACGCAGACATTGTGCTGCCAGGTTCACTTCACGAGGAAGACGAAGGTACGTCCACGAGTGCAGAAGGCAGGGTTATCCGCATCCGAAAAGCCGTCGACTGTCCAGGAGAGGCGCGGATCGACTGGCACATTTTGAAGGATATCGCAGAAAGACTGGATCGCGGTAAATATTTCGATTATAAAGAATCCGAAGATATCTTCAACGAGCTGCGGGTTGCATCAAAGGGTGGAACCGCCGACTATTACGGAATTACTTACGACAAGATTGAGAAGACGATGGGCGTCTTTTGGCCCTGCCCGGAATTGGACCATTCTGGAACCCCACGACTTTTTGAGGACAACATATTCTTTACGCCGGACAAAAAAGCTCACTTTAATGCTGTCGAACATCGCCCACCTGTCGAAGTTCCTGACGAGGAGTACCCGGTTGTCTTAACCACCGGCAGAGTGGTAAGCCAATACTTGAGCGGCACACAAACCCGCAGGATAGGAGGTCTGTTAGATCAATATCCAGAACCGCGCGTTGAGTTACATCCCGCTCTTGCCGCCTCCTTGGGGATATCGAAAGGCGATTGGGTGAAAGTGGAGACTCGGCGTGGCGAAGTCACAATGGAATCGATGATCGTTACGACTATTCGGGAGGATACTATCTTTATTCCCTACCACTGGGCAGACAACAAATCCGCCAATCTACTTACAATCCGCGCCCTCGATCCCGTTTCCAAGATTCCGGAATTCAAAGCGTGCGCGTGTCGGGTGTCCCGAGTGGAAAGACCAATTACACTAATAGCTACAGTGGATCGGTGCACATAAGCGGTTGTGAATTGTAACTAATCTCTCCTGCCATTGCTGAGTTGGCATGGCAGGAGAGTAAAAGTTCCTAATACTGGAGTTTGCAGGCCCCACCATTGAGGTTCAACCAGTTTTGCTGAATTAAGAAGTCACGAGTACCAAGTTTCATATTGGCTTTTGCACCATTGGCGGTAATGTAGGTAGTTCCAAATGTCCAAGCGCACTTGTCCCCGTTTTCGGCCCCACGTGAATCGTACCAAGCATTTAAGTTCGCATCTGTGACTGTCTCTTCAAGTTCATGAGCAATGATCGAAGCCATTCCGTCGGCACCAGCGTTGCCGTTTGGTCCTGTAGTCTGAGCTGCACAAGCAGTAGGACATCGATCAGGATTGCCAACAACCGAGTACTTGATGTTGCTGCCAGATATCGTTCCGTATGTATGCCAACCGCAGTAGGACGTACAGAATCCAGAAGACTCATTGACGTCCGAGGAAGTCAAGACAAAATACAGTGCGTTTGTGTCTTTCGGGAGGCGTCCACTTGTTATTGCTGACGAAACAATTGTTCCTACAGCCGCATCGGAGAGTGTTGTTCCCTGTGAATATGAATCGGTTGTCGATCCCGCAAGGTGTACCGAGTTGGAAACATGAACATTAGATCCATTGTAATAGGTCGTGTTAATGTTGTAGTAAGGTGAACCACCGAGGTTGTTCATAAAGTCTGTTAAGATCGTTGTGGCGGAGTTGCCTGCCCAGTTGCCGTACCAAATATAATAAACATTCGTTGTGCCTGTGATGATCGGTCCGCCGTGATAAGTGATTCCGTTACCACTCGTTCTCCCCCCGGCGTAATGATTAATATGGGTTGGAGAATGCGCACCCAGAGGTCTGTCGTCATCGTCATTATAATCTTGAGAATAGAGCGAAGCCGACATTCCGAACATATGCGCGTTTGTGAGACTGTTTGGACTGTTTGCCTTTTCCCGTGCTTGCACTATTACAGGTGATATGGCAACTGAGGCTAATACCGTGATTCCCAATACTGCCATTGCCTCATGCCAACGAAACGGACGTGGATTAATCGACATCATTTTCCTCCAAAGTCTAGAAGTAGATAGGTGACAACGACCCGATAATCGGGAATCCTCAGCGATCCCCTTCAGCTCACAAGCATTAGTTTCCAGTTCCTATAGGGTTCATCCTAATAGAACCGCTTATGACCGATGGGACATTATGTCAACGTTCATTTACAATGTCAATATACATATTAAGTTATTTTTATACTATTAACTCGTCATTTCTGTTTACGTTGACTGTTTACAAGATATATAGCCGCCGCATTCCATGATCCATACTCAAATTGAAATCCCGAATCTGGAAGATTTCGCGGAACGACATATCGGCTCTTCAGAATTAACTCTGTCTCGGTGTTCATAAACCGCGCTCCGATCTCAAGCATCCATGTGGCCGCATTCAATCCCAAAGATATCCCTGCTACCCGTCGAAGAGTGCTCATAAACTCTCGATTCGTCACGGGATTTGGAGACGCGATATTTACAGGACCCGAAAGCTCTTCATGGTCAATTAACCAGAGGAGCG
>CAISOI010000706.1 GCA_903886985.1 uncultured Chthonomonas sp. | reverse complement strand
TGCTGAGGCACGAAGCATCTGCTTTGGACCTACCAACAAGCTAAATCGCTCCTTCGCAGAAGACCAACTGCCAAACTGTCATGCTGAGGAACGAAGCATCTGCTTTTGACCTGACAACAAGCCAAAAAACACCTTCACAGAACACCAACTACCAACTCGTCATGCCGAGGCACGAGGCATCTGCTTTTGACCTACCAGACCTTCACTTGATGAACCAACTAAAACCCGACAATAATTACAGGAGGAATTTCACTTCATAAAACCTATTTCCCAGTCTCCTTCAACAGTGCCTGTATTTTCGTTTCCAGCGTTGGATCTTCGATCTCCAGACTGTTGTACCGAACAATCCCCTTTGCATCAATAATCGCCATGTGTGGAATTCCCCGCACCCCAAAATCGGGATTAAAGCAGTCCTGCTTTGAGCAGGCAACGGTCCATGTCATCTCCATGGCTTTCGTCCAGCCCTTCAGAAGTTCGATCTCCTGGCTGACCGAAATATCTCGCACTGGCTTCGGTTCGCCACCCTTAGCATAAGGAAATGTCATTCGACCCTGCGGACTGGTAATTCCGAGGAATACGATATTCGCATCTTTGTACTTCGCCTGAAGTTCGCGCATTCGCGGAAAACCATGTATGCAGGGAACGCACCAAGTCGCCCAATAGTCGATGACAACCACCTTGCCATTGAACGCAGAGAAGTCTTTGACAGCTTCGCCTCCCGCAGGTCCAGCTGCCCATAAGAAATCGATGTGCGGCGCAAGGTGGTTAATGAGTTTCCCATTCGCCGCCGCTCCGAGTATTTGGTCCATCTGCCGGTTAAGATAGTCCCTTTCCCTTGCCGGCAGCGTCTGGTCTTTTAGTGCAGTTTCCAGATTACGCTTCGTACACGCGGCTATGCGATTCTTTTCTGCAATGGTAAGTGGCGAGTTCGGTTCGCAGGCGACCTCGTAATACACCAACAGACTTCGGACATTCCCCGCCCCATCGAATTTCTCAACTTGTTTGGCGAGCGTAGCCAGTATCGAAAGGTCTTTGCCCAATTCCTCGCGTTGAAAATAGGTGTGCAGGAAGACTTCGAAGCCGCGTTTCTGATTAAGCAGTTCTGGTAGTCCGGGGTGATTGATCGCTTGTCTAACTACTTCGGTTCGTTTTCGCCTAACGGCTGCCTGCAGGTCTGCGGACATATTTCGCTGAATACGTGGGGCGACTTCGATTGTCAAGACTGCCGCTTCTGCTGCCATTGCATCACGCCCTTTGGCAAGTTCAGATAGATGGATGAGGATCCCTTCGCATTGGATGCCGTCCAACTGAGCAAGTATTCCCGCCGCTTTGAATTGGCGCAATTGTGGAATAGTCATCTCGCCGAGAGAGATGTCCTTTAGGACTTCAATAAGACGGGGATCGGGAATACCATCCAAATTGCGCTTGCCATTGGCTTTGTAGTAGGCGGCAGCATCGGCGATCTGCTTGTCGGTGGGGACATCAGAATAAGCAATACACGACAACGAAGTCAATAGAATTACGGCAGGAAGCGCAATTCGCCGCAGTCGAAAAGCACCTAAATTAAAGTTGCGAATTGTATTTGAAAAACTCATGTTCCTTACTCCGTCTCATTCATGATTGGTCGAAGCAGCTGATCCTCCGGAGTGTTTCCCGGTCCTGTGTGAGGCCTTAGAAGTGTATTCCCATCTGAATTGTCTGTTGAACTTGCACGGAGAAGAGTTTGAGATTCTTTCAATTTTGCCAGCCGAGCATTGACGAGCGCAATGGCATCATCAACCGCCGAACGAATACCCAATTTGTCCTCGTCATTAACTTTTTCTCTCAACAACTTTTGCAATGGCGCAATACAATCTTCCCCGCCAATTACCCCGAGGCATTTTACAAATTCTAAAGTAACGGGGGATGGGTCTTCTTTCCGCAACCGATAGTAGATGATTTCAAACTGTTGTTCTTGAATCAAATCGTTTTCGTCCTGACGTATCTGAGGCAAAAGTCGCAACAGTGCATCGTCCGCAACACGATTCAGATCATGGTCTTCTTTTGAACGAGGATTATAATTGTATGCTTCAATCAGAACACCCGCAAACCTCTTATCATCAAATTCTGCCAGAGCTTTGGCGGTCGCCTTTTGCTCATTACCCATCACCTGACCGGCAAAAAGCACACTGAATAAATTAATGAGATTGAACGTGTTCCATGGAAATTTGAGCCAATGCCCCGCCTGATAGCAACTTATAAAGTAATAAATGAACGAAAGCGCAATGAGACTAATCACTCCGATGCCAATATATTTCTGTATCCTCTTACGCTTGATTCTCTTGTCGCAAAAAGTCTTTAGGTTTGCATAAGCCTGCTCTTTAGTCACCGCAAGCG
>CAISOI010000705.1 GCA_903886985.1 uncultured Chthonomonas sp. | reverse complement strand
TAGCAAGAGGATTTTTGTTGCGTTATCCGGAGAAGATACCGTATGTTCTCTCAACGCTACAAATGGCAATCTGATATCCAAAATAGACGTTGGCACAGAACCGTGGCAACTTGTACTTTCTCCTGACGGAACTAAGCTCTCCGTCGGAAACACTCGATCACAAGATATTTCAATCGTAGATGTTGCCAAATGGAAAATGGATCATGAGGTGAAGTTGCGGGGAAGAAACATAAGACACCTCGCCTGCAGTCCTGATAGCAATTGGTCCTATGTTTTACATGACGCTGAACGCGGACGCCCTGCAACCAAGGAAAATATTGACCTCGGATGGGTTCTTGGATCCAGGCTTAGCCGGGTTCCCGTGAAATCAGACGGACCACGAGAAGCAATTGCATTGGATCCCCGTGGGAAGGCAGTTGGTGATGTAGACGGCCTTGCCGTAAGTCCTGATGGCAACACAATCGCATTCTCAGCAGGCGGAACACACGAAATTGTGCTCCTGTCCTTGCCACTGCCATTTGTTGCTTTTGGCGGCCCCGGCGATCACGTCGATCCTGACGTACTCAATGGCCCTGGAAAATATAGGCGCATTGCTTTGGGAGGACGCCCAGTCGGTCTACACTTTCTCCATGGCGGCAAACAACTCGTAACGACAAACTATTTTGATAACTCAGTTCAAATTATCGACGTTGCAACTGCCACTAAAATCAATACGATCCCGCTATCTAATTCGCACGAACAATCTTTAGAGAGGAAAGGTGAAATAATTTTCCATGATGCCACTAGGTCGTTCAATCAATGGTATTCCTGTAATTCGTGTCATTCGGAAGGACATACAAATGGTGCAACTTTCGATACCTTCAATGACGGCTCTTACGGAACCCCCAAGAAGACTCTTAGCCTACGGGGAGTCACAAGAACGAGGCCATGGACATGGCACGGATGGCAGAAAGACCTCAGAGTACTGATCCATGACTCTATGACCAAATCATTGCAGGGCCCTGAGCCCAAAGTAGATGAGATTGAGGCAGTATATGCCTATCTAAAGACGCTCGACTTCCGGCCAAATCCGCATACAACGGTTACCGATCCTTCAGCTCTCAAGGGCAAAAAGCTGTTCGATGCCAAGGGATGCCAAATATGCCACGTGCCTCCGTACTATACAAGCCCGAACGCCTACAAGATCGGTCTTGAAGCACCTGAGGATGTTTACTCGGGCTATAACCCTCCTTCGCTACTTGGTATATATAGCCGTAGCCCCTACCTCCACACTGGTGAGGCAGTGACCCTCGAACAGGTGCTGTCTGAGTTCCACCGGCCCTCAAAATTAACAGGGAAAGCTGATTTCACCACGCAAGAGTTGAAGGCAATCGTAGCTTTTTTGAACACGTTGTAGAACCACTTCAATCTTCAACTTTAACAAATCTCCAAGGCAATTCTACATAGACTACGGCCACTAACTTGAGGTTGCATGTTTCCCTTGTGACATATGTTACACCTCGAGAAACGCCATAACTACGTAACTTTGAATGGGCTGGATCGTCTTATACTGCATAAGACAACATGAGCAAATTGAGTCTTTACGTAAAATACACGGTCGTAGACTAATAGTCGAGACCGAGAAAGGAAAATGAAAGATGAAATCATACGAAAGCTATATTAGAGTTATGTTGGAATTTCGCGCCATGGATCACCCGATTGAAATCACAGTTCCGGCAAGTGCACTTACATATCTTGACGCACACTCAGACAGAAAAATGCACAAGAATGGACTGATTGTCTATCGAAAACCGCGCAGATCAAATATTTCAATAGATCATAGCAATCCAACGATCGACGCATTAAGAATGCCCGCATGATGTGTAATTTTCCATGCTCCAACGTCGATATTAATCTTGAACGCCAATAGCAGTCTTAACATGTTCTGCAAGTGTTTCTACTAAAAATGGTTTCTGGATTATATCGACATCCGGGCATCCTCTCAATGATACCGGCAACGACAACGGATAATTTTCCGAAGTAAAAATTCCCTTAATCTCAGGATACCGGTTTCTAAGCGACTCCCAGACCTCAACCCCACTAACTCTCGACATACTAATGTCAGCAATCAGCAGATCGATATTTCCAGTATAATCACGAGCAATTCTCATTGCCTCTGATCCGTCAGAAGCTTCAATCACTGTATATCCAATGGTTCGTAGACACTGAATCGCCATACTGCGAATTAGTGGCTGTTCATCAACGACCATGACCGTTCCGGCTTGTCTCTGAGCGTCAGGCTCATGTCCCAAAGAGGCATTTGCAGTAAATTCCGCTTGAGGAAGATAGATTACAAACCGTGTACCTATCGGGCGGTCGTTGTACACCCAGACGTACCCTCCAGCCTGTTTACAGGCACCATACACGGTGGCCAGGCCCAAACCAGAGCTACGCTGTGAATCGTGAGTCATGAAAAATGGCTCGAAGATATTCTCACGGTCAATGTCAGAAATTGGAGATCCTGTGTCATTGAACTCGAAGGTGACATATCTCCCGGCAGCTACTCGAACTCCACGAATGGCGGTGTCTTCATCAATAAGCTGTACATCGATCTTAATTACAAAGTCTCCGCCTTCAGGCATTCGGGAAAGGGCAAAGTCAGCAAGACTTGCCACTACCAACTGGAGTTGCTCTGGATCAGCATATACCGAACCTACGTGTGAGCCGATTTCAGCATTGATGGTGATCAAATCCCCGAGAATTGTTTTACAGACCGGCTCCATGATTTCTATCACCCTCTGAACGGGTATCGAGCGAGGTTCAATGGTCTGTCGCCGAGCAAATGCCAACAGTTGTTGTAGCATGTTGGAAGCTCTATTTGCAGAATTTGCGATCTGAACAAGATCGTTCGCAACCACTTTACTTTCGGCCGTCAATGTAAGGGCGGAATGGGAGAAGATAATGATTTCACGGAGATAATCGTCGAGACTATGGGCTATGCCACTCGCAAGCCTACCGGTAATGTCCATTCTATGCGATTGGATCAAACGAAGTTCTAGGCGTTTGCGTTCGGCAATCTGTTCCGCGATAGATAAAACTGCGGGGCGACCATTAAACTCCAAAGCATAGCTTACAACTGAGACGTCTAACACCATTCCATTACTAAGTCGGTGTTTACTCTCCTTACCCGCAACCGCGGCTCCTTCTTGCGGTTTTGGATTGATAAACTGATCCTCAGGACCGTCGACAATGTCATGAAGATTCATTGCAAGAAATTGCGACCGTGAGTATCCATACTGTAATGTTGCGACTGTATTAATTTCAAGAAAATCAAATGTCTGTGCATCATAGACCCACATAGGGTGAGGGTGACTGTCAAATAGCAACCTAAAGCTCGCCAAATTGTCCGCAAGGGCTCGTTCAGTTCTCCGCTGCTGCGTAATATCAAAATGGGCAAGCACTGCTCCGCCACTCTCATGAGAGATGGCAACACATCGCATCAGCCAATATTCTGTTTCACCTTCTGTTGATGAAGGATATGTAAGATCGATACCCGATTCTTGACCTTCAAGCACGCGTTGCAGTCCTTTTATGCAGACCTCCGCATATTGTGCAACTTCCCCCGTCACTTTTTCAAGAGAGCCAAGATAATTATTTCCAATTTCACCGCAAATTAAGGTGTTCTTTTTTGAGTTACTAGCTACTCTCTCCCATGAATTGTTTATTCCCAAAATCTTGCCACGTTTATCAATTACAGCTATTTGCGCAGGGAGCGATTTCAGTAAGGCTTGACTAAATATCTCGCTCTGTGCAAGTGCCTGTTCCGCACCGTTTCGAGTATCTTCCAACACGCGGAGCCTCGCAACTTCTGTTCTCAGTGCGTTCAACTCATCCACTAATTCCTGAATTGCTGGGTTCATTGTTTCCATTTCTGTTATTGACCTTCCGAGACTTCCCGAGGCACTATCGCCACTCGTTCGGGAAAGATCTCGCGTTCTAGCACGCGTCCAATGAGACCACCGATTGTTTCGAGAACATCAACCAGCATTTCGTCAGGCACCGCCTCTTCTGATCGGAGGAATTCAACAAATGCCATAGTTTCACCCTGTATGTCCACGGGGAATGCAAACATAGAGTTCAATCCAGTATTAAGTGCAGCCTGCTTTCTGCGAAATCCGGGTTCGTTCGTAATATTAGTCAACCAGAACGGAGAACGAGCTTTCATTAACGATTCATAGAATTCCCAAGTGCTTTGCGCGGCAAGCTCTGATGTCGCATTCTTAAACTCGTCATACCTAGGATCATCTGAAGTTAGCCAAATATGTCTGAGTTGGTATTCACCATTTGAGTCAAAGGATTTAAAGCATACATGCCCCAGCTCACTATCTGTATATTCACAGATCAGACTTAGACATGTAAGTGCTGCACGTTCAAAAGTTGTGTGCTCATTTGACGAAATCGCGATTTTTTCCAGCATGAATATGAGGTCTGCCCGACGCTTACGCGAGCTTTCCCGCAATACTGGTTCTGTAACATCCCAGAATAT
Source organism: uncultured Chthonomonas sp. (assembly GCA_903886985.1). Taxonomy (GTDB): domain Bacteria; phylum Armatimonadota; class Chthonomonadetes; order Chthonomonadales; family CAJBBX01; genus CAISOI01. Next base: position 441 of record CAISOI010000705.1, on the reverse strand, counting down.
TCCCTGCGTGCCAATAATCTCGCCATCAGCGGAAATTACCGGTGCCTTAAAGACGCGAGTATATGTCATCCGCCCATCTTCGTTTTGGTGCTCTTCGGTACCATCATAAACAGACTGTTTTTGGAATACCAACTTATCTGTTTCAAATTCTCGCTGTGCCTGGCTGTTTGAATAAATGTCCTTATCGAGTTTTCCGATCAACTTATCAGGACTAATGCCAACATAATTGCAAAAAGTCTCGTTTCCATAAGTGTAAGCTCCGATGCCGTCCTTTTGATAGACACTGACCGGAACGTTTTCCACAAGAGATTGATATCGTTCCTCAGACTGTTTCAGTTCTCTTTCGGCGGCAATTCTGTCTGAAATGTCTGTACAAACCCCTATTGCACGCCACAATTTGGGGCCCATGGGCTCTACGAATACATCTTCACTCAGCCAACG
>CAISOI010000704.1 GCA_903886985.1 uncultured Chthonomonas sp. | reverse complement strand
GCCAACGACCTCACCTTCAACGGTCACGCTGGCTTCACGCACGCGTTGCACTACGGCTCGCATTTAGTACTCACTGCAATCAATTCCACGCTGTGCGATTCGCCCGCGAATAATGACGGAATCCTTGATTATTTGTTCGCTCGTCATAACGGTTTCAAATGACAAGTGACGTTAACCGATTTCACCCAAGAGCGATGTTCGTTAAAATCGAGAGTGGATATCGAGGCATTTTCGAGTTGGAAACGAGTCAAACTCGGTAACCCCGCTCCTAGCGCATCACAAAGTATCGCCCTTAAACTACCCCCGTGCCCCACAATGACTATAGCGCCTTCATCGTGCCCAGATTTGATCAAATGGAACTGTTCCACAATCCTGTTCCACATCTCTTCCAACGGTTCGGAATTGGGTGGTCGATGATTCATGGAGCCGTTTTTCATCGCGAGCCATGTATCTTCATCACCTCGTGCTATCAATTCAGGAATTGTGAGCCCTTCCCAATCACCGAGCATGGTCTCCCGCAATGCGAGTGAAGTCTGAACTTCCAAACCGTGCGGCTTTGCTATGAGATCGGCAGTGACTGCTGCACGCTTAAGGTCACTGGACCATACAGCGCGTATATCCTCACTCTTCAATCGGTGAGAAGCCTGTTCTGCCTGCTTGATACCTTCTTCCGAAAGAGGTACGTCTGTGTGACCCTGCCAGCGCGCTTCTCGATTCCAAACCGTGATTCCATGTCGCACCAAAAATACTCTTAGCAATTCAATTCCTAACTATCATCCAGTTATGTGGCTCGACCACTAAAACTTAGCGACTGGTATTTCCCACGAGCCAGTCGTGGCGCAATCTAATCTGCTCCGGAGTTGGCGACTCCACAGAGAGCAATCGCAACCTTCCCTGCATGGTATCCAGCAGTCGCAGTCCCACGTATGACAAAACCTCCTCAAGAGGCACTTCCTGTGTGGACTTGGTAAGCAAATCATAAAAGAGTGCCGATTCTGGTCCCTGTAAACGAGTCAACGTTGTTCGAATTCCATCTTCTGGGAAACCCGGTTTAGGCAATCCGTATTTAGCCATCATATCCCGCATCACAGTGTCCAAGCTCACTTTGTTACCCGTCAATTTTCGTAATTTCAGATCGAGACACAATCCAATGATCTCACCCTTTTCGTAGTAAGAGAGTCCACCATAGCCACTGCTGTTGCCGGCTTCCCATACTCTGTAACTCGACTCTTCTGCAGAGACTTTGAGGCGATTCGGATTACGTCGGAAATTACTGATTGTTTGACCCAAGCCCTCCAAATATTGCGTGGCATTTATGGTCCCAGAACGATGCAGGCTGATATCGCCATAGTAGCTTGTGACTCCCTCTGAGAACCACAGATTGTGGGTTTTCGGTGGGTTGATATAGTCAAAGGGACCTAAAACATCCGGTCGTATACGTTTCACGTTCCAGCAATGGAAAAATTCATGCGCTTCCATACTTGCTGCAAAGGATGCCGGAGCGCTATTTGGGAAGGCAATACGATTGCTATTTAAGTGCTCCAGCCCACCTCCGTCACCATTCATATCAATAAAGAAGCCATACCGCTTATACGGTGCGCCGCCCATCAGGCGGGTCTCTTCATCCACAATCGGCTTGAGAGCCGCTACAAAATTGTTAAAGTTCGCGCCTTCATACTGGTTGAAAAAGACAATGGTGTGAGGTTTGTCGGCAGAGGTGAATTCGCGTGTTTCAAAATTGCCTGCCACTGCAGGAGAGTCTGCAAGGGTATCAAAGTCGGGTGCGAGATAAGTGTTCTTGGCATCTGCTTTCCCTTCGAGAGGCATGAAGGTTTTTGACCAGCCTTCTGGCAGGTTAAAAGAAATCTCTGTAGGGTCTTGTTTGTGACCGACCACGTACATATAGGTAGCAGGACCGTTGTAGAAAGCATATTTGGATCGGACCGTTACATTATCGCTGAAGAACCCTGGTCTCTCGTTTGGAAGATTATAAAGGACTTCGACGGCACCATCTTGATTTGCAGTAACTTCCCATGTTGTATCGTCCACCCTCTTAACTGCTGAATCGTCTTTTGACCGCACGGATTGGACATATTTGTTGTGGTTTTGAACGTGGTAATCGCCGGGAGACCATACTGCCATCTGTAGCTTGATGGCCTCATTCGCATTTAACCCCGAAACCTGTACAGAGACATGAGTCACGGCTGACTCTGAAGCTGTTGCTGGGACGGGACTCACTGTGTAGTGAATATTCAGCCCATCGCCAAGTGCAGGCAACGCAATTGCACAACATAAGCCCGCTACTAAGCCAATTTGACTTCTAACCAAAGATGTGATGGTGGTCTCAAACATAGTTTTAAACGTGGTTTTAACCATTCGGGTCTCTCAATTCTTGAAGGATACCAGCGCCAGATTAATGCACCGTTAATGCTTACCCTATATTATGGACACATAGGCACCATTTAAGGAGCCAATAGGAATGCGATTCGCATCCAAAGTTTTGCTGAAGGAGAAACACTGATATGAAAACCATGCTGTTCCATCTGAATAACGCACTTCACCTGAACCGATCTGCATCCACCCAGACACTATCCTCGGCTGCAGTTGCGGGATCGTTCAACCTGAATACGAATAGTAAGACGAAAGCGCAGGCTCCTTCTCTGTCAAAAAGTGATAGATCTCTCTTGGACAATTGCTGGAGATCATTCGACGCGGAGCGCGGACTGTAAACTGTAGCTTTCAACAAATTTCGTCAACTTTGTAACATTTTATGATTACATTAATGCACATTTAATGATCACATTGTATAGTTCAGCCATGTTCGATTAACTATTATGTGTTTTACATTGACTGACTTATGAAGGAAACTACTAATGAGACTCAACCATAAAGTTGTAATGTTCACTCTCTATTTAGGAATGGCTCTAGCCGCATCTAAGACAAATGCCCAGACACTCGGAACTGCCGGAGCTTTTAATGTATACGTTATTGGAAACGATACTCAGTATGGTACGGATGCACAAGGAAGAGTTGCCGTCGGCGGCAATGCAAATTTTTCGCAGAACGGACAAGGTTATACTATCAATAGCCACAATGTTGGCGGTGGATCAGGGATAGTTGTAGGTGGATCCTATTCAAACTCTAGTAATACGCTCAGTGGCGGCGCAACGATCAACGGGTCGGCTACTTTCAGCAATCCTTCCATTACAGGTGATGTAAACGTCAATGGAAGCCTCACCTTCAGCAACTATGGCACAGAAACTGGTAACGTTCGGGTGGGAGGATCGTATTCGAACCCGAATACTGCCGTCAGTGGTTCTGTGACCTATGCAACAACCGTTATGCCTTTCGATTTCACGACCGTATCCAACGATTTAAAGGCAAAATCTACTTATTACAGCACTTTGACTGCAAATGGCACGACCACAAATTACTACAACGGGTTGACCCTGGCAGGCTCGAGTAACAGCCTGAATATCTTTAATGTTCGTGGTTCCGATCTCAACAGTGCAACTAGTTTCACGGTCAACGCACCTACGGGTTCAACAATTCTCATAAATATCGATGGAACAACGGATCAAATGGTCAACTTTGGAATGTCGATAAATGGGACCGACAAGCAGAAGGTGTTGTACAACTTCTTCCAAGCAACTGCACTGACTTTGACAGGAGTTGGTATTCAAGGTTCGGTCCTTGCACCGCTTGCAGCAGTTAACTTCGCCGGGGGCAATATTGATGGAACCATGATAGCGGGCAGCCTTTCCGGAATTGGCGAGAGCCACGACTACCTATTCAATGGAAGTCTACCAGTGAACTCCAGCCAAGGAGTGCCAGAGCCAGGTATGACCGCTCTCTTTGGAAGCGCTCTACTTGTCGGCGGAATTGCCTTCCGAAGACTTCGTCAAAAGTAGGTTTCTGGGGCCAACTGCAAGTAATATATTCGTATGAGCGAATTCAGCCTTTGGTCGGCAGTCGAAATCCTAACGACGAAGTACAGACTGATGACTCACTTGGCGGGTTTCCAGTCTCGAGCACCAGCCGCTTTACGATGACGTGCAGAAGTATTTCTTTGGAAGTCTGATCTTAAGGGAGCACTGTAAATGATTGATGAAGCTAAAATAGATTTTCTTGTACGAACGAATACTACTAATGAAGACGATGCTTTAAGCAATTGTGTTCAGGCATCGTTCAAACATAACAAGATTTATCTTGGAGGCTGCGACAGTATTCCATGGTCCCAACGATACGAGTTACATCAATCAATCAAAACTGAATTGCATCGGCTATCTCAACAGTACATAGCCGATGAGGTAACCGAGGCCCATCACGAGTCAAATATACAGAATTTTGCAAATTTGATCTCGGAGGAACACGGGACAATCCTGGTGGGAGGGAGATTCAACATCGGCACAAGTCAGAAAGGACTAAACCTATATCTCAAATTTATGTGGTGCATGGGAAGGATGCCGAGTGAACCCATACACTGTCCTTTGGACAATCGGATTCTTGTCGCGGCGAAAGTTACAGGTTCGTGGACAATGCTTGATGACATTGAGACTTACCGAAGCTGGATAACCAAAATACGATCGACAGCTGGTGGGGATTCTTTACCTGTATGGGAACTTGCAGTCTGGAACAAAGGAAACAAGGCTTAAACTCTTGGATCATCTCGACTTGGTACCATTCTCACCCAAAGATATCCTTGCCCTAATTGATAGCGAACAGCAGTTTGGACTGAGTTTCGGCATATCTCCAGCAGAGGGACTTCGAGAGATGTTTATTTCGGACGAAGTCTCGCCAGAATGGATCGCCCAACTGCACAACTCGACTTCTGCCGACCCATTCCGGCATGGTTTTGCACTCATCCACAAAGCCGATAACTTGGTCATCGGGAGTCTAGGATTTACCGGGCCACCCGATCAAGATGGAATAGTTGAAATTGCATATGGTATTGCACCCGCCTACCAAAATCGCGGCTTCGCCACGGAAGCGGCAAAGGCTGGAGTAGAATTTGCGTTAAGTAGGGACACGGTAACCAAAGTCATAGCGCATACTTTGCCGTCCTTCAATGCGTCTGCTCACGTCCTTACAAAATGCGGTTTTGAACAAGTTGGAGAAATTGAACATCCAGAAGATGGACTCATTTGGCGCTGGGAAAAACAGGGAAAGGTCAAACGGTAATGTTAAATCGGTGGGCGATCTCAATCTCACAATGATCCCTAGAGTAATTGGGGATTAACTGTTATTCGTGACATTGACCGCTTTCACAATGTTTCGGTATACTGACGTTCAGGTAAATAACGATTTCCTTTCTTGAATTGCCATATTTTGGCTGTATCTGTTGACTTCATTAAACAACAAATGAACACTCCCTTGGGCCTATTGTTTTTTCTGATTACGCCTATCAATCTCCGCGGACCTCTACGCTCAATATGAGTAATTCCGAACGCATTCCACTCTGTGCCCCACAAATCGGACCAGAAGAGCTCATCAATTTAACGGAATGTATCGAATCAAATTTTTTGGTATTCGGGCCATTCGTCGGTGAATTTGAACGGCTGATCGCGGATTATGTTGGAGCATCACACGCTGTATCGAGCAGTAGTGGAACAACGGCACTTCACCTGATGCTCCTAGCGGCTGGGATCAAGCCTGAGGACGAGGTGATTACATCAGATCTTACGTTCATCGCTCCAGCAATTGCAATTCGCTATGTGGGTGCATGGCCAGTGTTTATCGACGCTGAACCACAATATCTTCAGATGAACTGCGACCTTGTGTATGACTTTCTAAATAATCGATGTATTCGAAAGTCAGATGGCGTCTTTAACCGGAGAAGCGGACGGAGGGTGCGCGCAATTCTAACTGTTCACTTCCTCGGACACCCTGTAGATATGAATCCTTTGGCCCAAATCGCCAAGGAGTTCGATCTAATTTTGCTTGAAGACGCAGCGCAAGGGTTGGGTGCCGTTTACGATGGAACTACAGTTGGCAATCTAGCGCAAGGAGCTATATGCAGCTTCTTTGGGAACAAAACCATTACTGCTGCCGGAGGTGGAATGTTCCTCACAAACAACGGAGATTGGGCTGCCCGCGCTCGCTATCTGTCCAATCAGGCCAAAGACAATCGACTTGAAACCAGTCACAACGAAATTGGCTACAACTATCGATTGACAAATCTGCAAGCTGCGATCGGATGCGCACAAGCGAATAGGCTTGGGAAATACGTTGAGAGGAAACGTGAAATAGCATTCCAGTATGCCGAGGAGCTTGCTGAAACTGACGGAATTGAAGTAATTCTGGAGTCAACAAACGCAGCATCTGCTTTTTGGGAGACAACCGTTAAAGTAAATGAGAAGAAATTCGGTATTAACGCCCGACAGTTAGTGCGCGAATTAGAAATTGCAGGTGTTGAATCTCTACCAGTATATGAGCCAATGCATAGAAGTCGGGCGCATTTCGGTGCAGAGGTTGTGGGGGGTGACGTTGCTGATCGGATGCATGAAATAGGTTTGTCACTTCCTTCATCCGTCGGGCTAACTTCGTCTCAACAATCCAGTGTAATAACTGCAATTCGATCAGCGTCCGCACATCGACTGTCGAAAGCATGACCGACCAGCTCCCCGGTGTCGCGTTCTGTTGTAATTGGGAACGTACCGACTCTTGGTTGGCTGTTGGAAAACGGTTAGAAGATGTTGGAATTCCCATATGTTTTGTGAG
>CAISOI010000703.1 GCA_903886985.1 uncultured Chthonomonas sp. | reverse complement strand
TTCTGCTCCTCAGGAAACGTACAGAATATACAGCCGGTTCCAGAGTCTGCTTTGTCTATATACTGCATACGCCACGGCGCCCAAATTTGGTCCAATTTGTCAAAATCCTTTAGGTATGTTAAACAATTTCGATTGTGCCTGTGATATATCGCAGGAATTCGATCAAATGTTTCAGAAACACATTCCATTATATCCCTGCAATTGCAGGCAGGATCGGAAACCCCTATGAAATATCGACTTTTGGTATCGTTAGTCACCTGCATATCGGTGGTGACTTCTTGCGGAATGTCATGCGGTGCTCAGCAACCAGAGCCAGATGCATTAAAAAGAGACATGGAAGTAGCTAGGAAGAAGGTCTATCCTGCTCTGGTAAATATTACGGTAGTGGCGAGATTTTTCCGTGGAGGTCGATCATTGCGCTCTCCCGCAGGTGGAAGTGGCGCCATTGTGAGCCCGGAGGGCCATGTCCTCACCAATTTCCACGTTGCAGGACATACTACGCGAATTACCTGCACCCTGCCATCTGGAGAGGCCCTTGATGCCTCCGTAGTCGCGCATGACCCACTCACTGACTTGAGCGTGTTGAAACTCCATACCGAGAAACGTGCCAACGGTGGACCACTCCCTTATGCAAAATTAGGCAACTCGGACCAATTGGAAGTTGGCGATCGCGTTCTGGCGATGGGAAACCCTTTGATGCTTTCGTCATCGATGACGCTGGGGATTGTATCAAACACGAAACGGGTGTTTACAGATTTTATCGGAACGGAAATCGAGGATCAAGACCTGGAGACGGGTGAAAAGACAGGCGTATTTACTCGATGGATACAGCACGATGCTCTCATACTTCCAGGAAATTCAGGTGGACCACTTGTTAATCTGGCGGGAGACATCGTCGGCATTAATGAGTTGGGCGGCAATGGAGTTGGTTTCGCCATTCCCTCTAACATTGCTGCCAACGTGCTGAAACAAGCCTTGGCGTTTGGTGAAGTGAAACGCGGATGGATCGGACTGACCGTCTTACCTGTGGACAAACTTGGTAAAACAACGGGGGCCCTTGTCGCTTCTGTCATGCCCGCGTCTCCGGCAGAAAAAGCAGGAATCAAACCTGGTGACATTATTACCGAGCTAGATAGTCAGGCCACAAATGTCCGGTTTTTCGAAGAAGTTCCTCTCTTTTATCAACGCATTGCCGCCTTGACCATTGGGCAAACCTCAAAGGTTACATTCGACCACGCCGGGACTGTGCACACTGTTTTGATACCCGTCAAAGCCATGGAAAAGTTCAACGGCGAAGAGGACGAAGTACGCCCGATGGGTCTCACTGCTGAGGAGATCACGACCGCTATTGTAATGTCGAATAGGTTCCCGAATAAAAAGGGTGTGTTGGTGACGGGAATTCGCATGGGATATCCTTTGAGTGCCGCCAGTCCAAAAGTAGCGGAAGGCGATGTGATTACATCGGTCGATGGAGTGCCAACAGACTCTATTTCAGCGCTGAAAACCGCATTCAAAACGAAAAAAGAGAACTACTTGATCGCTTTCCACCATAATGCAGAGAACATGGTGGTCGTTGCGAAATCTCTTAAGGATCAACCTCTTGACGATAGCTCTGAGCTGCCAAAAGCATGGCTCGGAGTCAAGACACAGGTGCTGACATCGGAGCTTTCTAAGGCGATGGCAATGCCGGGTATTCGAGGATTCCGCGTGACACAGGTTTATCCTGCTACCGAAGCGAGTAAAGCAGGTCTGAAATCGGGTGATATTATCACGATGATCAACAAGACCAAGCTTGCCGCGTATCGTCCTCAAGATTCTGATGATCTTAAACACGCCATCGAGGATCTCGGCATTGGTGACAAGGCTACTATCACCGTTACACGCGAAGGTAAGTCCGTAGTAGTGCCAGTAGTTATGGAATCCCCACCAGCTCCCGTGGAAAGGGCCAAACGTGTCAAACAGACGGAATTCGAATTCAACGGACGAGATATCACCGAAATTGATAAGTTCGAAAACCGTTGGTCGAAATCCCAAACGGGTGTTTTAGTAACAGATGTCACGCAAGGCGGTTGGGCTGCGATGGCGGGACTTCGTATTGAGGATGTTGTGTTGGAGTTGAACTCCGTCCCAGTTACTAATGCGGATGCATTCGAGAAACAGATGACTGCTCTCTTGAAGGCAAAGCCCAAGGTCTTCAAAATATTTGTTATGCGTGGCTCCGGAACGCATTTCGTTTTCATTGAGCCGGATTGGTCAAAACTGACATCCGGACCTTAGTCTGTTGGCAAGAATTGTTCTCACGAGAGGATTGTAAACTATGTTGTTGAATAGGGTCATCGGATCATTTACTATAGCGCTTATTGCGCTCGCTCCAATCTGTGCGGCAGCGGACGACGAAGGCGCACAGCTGAACAATCTGTTAACCAAATATGCCCCCACAATCGTCACTGTGAAAGCATCGCTTAAGAGCTCTATGAAGGGTGCGGAGAGCTCAGGGCAGGATAACGAATCACCCATCACAATTCAGGGCGTGATGGTAAAGTCGGACGGTCTCGTAATGATTTCAAATCTCGCCTTGAGCCCAACACGCGCATTGGAACTTATGGGACGCGGAGGTGGCGAAGAGAAGTTAGACCTCAAGGTGACCGCAACCAACATAAAAGTGGTTTTCGCTGACGACGAGAAGGAATACGATGCATTTCTTGCAGCCACAGACACCAGTCTTGATCTAGCATTTGTAAAGATCGAAGGTACACCAGGAAAGTCATTTACTGCGCTCGATTTTTCCAGCCCGGGCACGGCGACAATTGGACAAAGAGTGGTCGGGCTGACTCGACTTTCAAAGGGGTACGACTACGCTCCCTATTATCAGACTGCAAGAATATCCGGCTCAATAACAAAGCCCCGATCTGCGATGATGTTGGATGGGGGTGTCTCCGGTTTTGGGTTACCGGTTTTCGCGCTCACGGGAGAACCGCTGGGGGTACTTTCAACCGTTCTTTCCGCCGGTGAGGATTCGGGATCCTCCGCTAACTTTGCAATGTTTGTGCGAATGATAACAGGTGGTGGTTCCACCGGAGCATTTGTGATTCC
>CAISOI010000702.1 GCA_903886985.1 uncultured Chthonomonas sp. | reverse complement strand
CGGTTGATCTTTACACTGGTTTGCGATATTTAGTTGTTGTTTGTCAAAGTACGGCACCTAGTTTTATGTATATCTTTGTCTACTATTCATAGACGTCATAGGTTGCAAGAATGTTCCAAGAATTTTTGAAAAATTTTTGGAGCGCGACACCACAGTATGATGAGCCACGTTTCAAACGTTCGGTTGATCGGACCGACGGTATGGTGGTTTGGGCTTACAATTAACTACTCGCATTGAGTTGGCAAAGTCGGCAAGTTTGTGGGAAAATTTTTTTGAAAAAGTTTTTCATGGCCGGTTGGTGGATTGATTCTGATCAGGTAGAACGCCCGAGATTCCCAAAGATTCGTACCAATAGGGTCACTTTCTGGATTCCCGCCATCGCGGGAATGACGGATTGGTAAGCTTTGGGATTAATAGATACCGAGTGGGCCGTGATGCGTACAAAATGACGGGTTTTTAGGTCTTGCGGAATGATGCTGGCTATTGCTCACCTTTCGCGTTGAGCGAATTTTCTACTTTCGAACAACTGATCGATCATAGGGGGCAGTCCGCTATCGTTACAATCTTGACTTCCTTGGCATTTCTTTCAATCTCGAAACCTTACTCCTGAAATCGTTCATGGCTTCTATCATGCAAGCCTGAATAAACCCCTTTGACCTCGAACTCGCTATCGAATCATGATGCGTGCCAATGATGGGAGTGATAACACCGAGGGAATCCGAAACGGGTTCAATGAGTGTCACCGTTGCAACTGCAGAGATGTTATTCTTTAACTTGATCGATGTAAATTCCAGATTGATGACTGCGCAATCCATTGGTACCATTGATTGCTCGAGCGGAATCTTTGACGATACTTCTACCACATTGAACCCGCAACTTTTGACACGCGCCACAAGATCATCCACCATCCTCTTATACTCGGATTTACTGGGAAACATGGCGTCTTTCAAAAGAGGAGTTTCGAGATAGTCTTCGAACCCGGGCGTATACTGCATTGGCGTGGGATATTCTCGTCGATGAATTCTCGGAGGCATTTGCGGTTGGATGATATTGGTTGCGATTTTGACATTTTTGGGCAAGGTGTATTGCAGTCGCACCGAGTCGAGCGATCCTTTGTTTGCGTTGAGGGAGAGACGAGGTTTCCCGTCGATACTTGTGCTCGAAAGCACAATGTATCGATAGGCTAAGACGCAGAACAGTGGAGCCAGCATCATTATGAAGAGTCGATTCGCTCTTAGCACCGCTCGTAAACGATTGATCATCCTAAGTGTCCCCCGTACCTTACTGTTCTAATTCCCATTCAAACATTAAACGTGTGACGTAAGTATCAGTTTCAAAAGGCATACCGTGATAGTCAAATGTGGACTGGATGTGGATACTCATTCTCCAACTTACAGCCTCTATCTGAGTTGTTCTCCCGTTTAACTTTGATTCCCCCGTGAATGACAACTCAATTATGTTTACCGTAACACAATGGTAGTCGATACCAATGTCCTACTATGGCGAGAAATTATGTAATCCAGGGGCGAATTCTGTTAGATTGCAATTCGTTTTTTCACCAGCACTGAAAAATTTTTGGAGACCCTGTTCCGAGAAAATTGAAATATGAATGAGCTATTTATATATCCGCAAAGATCACCTCCAAAACATACTTGACAACAGTGCCAACTCGTCATATAATGCTCATGTTAGTTTGAAATTCGGAATCCTCCAGTCAGAAAGGCTAACACATGATTCACATTGTAGACAGACGAAGTTGTCGGGTAAACAGTAAAATCACACCTTGGGTCACCTTGGGTCACCTTGGGTCACCTTGGGTCACCTTGTTATATCATGTCACAAACACTCTGGACGGTCTCCACCTATTTAGGTAATTCATTCTCATTTTCAATTCAATGAATTTCGATTGGCACGCTGGTGCCACTACCCAAATTAAGGAGAATTACAATGAAGTTGTTCAGAGGTCTCATCGTATTGGGATTAGTATTATCCTCGAT
>CAISOI010000701.1 GCA_903886985.1 uncultured Chthonomonas sp. | reverse complement strand
TTCAAAAGACATGTCGTCTCGTCACGCATAATGTCGAGCTCCAGTGCTCTTGTATCGGCTGTTTCAAAGTCTGGTTCGTATTTGAAGTTTAGCTGCAAGAGATCGGTTTCGGTGAGTTTGGCGGCATCACCGGGTGACATTGGACCGAAATAACCAGATACCCTAGTTACATATACGAAATAGTCATCCAAAGTACCCACCATGAACCGATCGCTCGCTTGACGCAGATGCGGCATGATTAGTTACCTCTTCAGATTCGGGTGGCTGTCATATATTTTTGACGAAGTTTGACCTTCGTGCACCATTTTGAAGACGTAGAACTGCTGAGATTACATCAACTATTTGCGGGTTGGAGAGAATTATGGTTCATTGGGGGGAAAGTCCTGACAACCAGATCGATTTAGACGTGAAGGATTACTCTCACTGAACTGGACAAATTCACAAAAAGAAGCGTCTCCACGATTAAGTTCGCGGAGACGATTCTTATGCATATTAGCTATTGTGCTGCTTTTTAAGCGCGACTATTTCCTATTGCGACGTCGGATGAGCAGACCTGCACCGGCGATGCCGGACAATAAGAATGCAATGGAACCTGGTTCAGGGACTCCCTGCTGCACTACCCGATCATAACCAATAATGTCCATGTTGATAATATCGGCCGTCGATAATCACTTTCCAGAGTTTGTACCTGTAAATGCATTGAAAGGGTCCGTTGAAACATCACCCTTATAGTCCGCCAGATCGCCCCCGTTGCCGGGATTGTTGAAATTCACCAAGTTCGTCGTGCCGTTATTAATGGACATGTAGACATTGGTGTCCGTCTGGTTTACGCTGTGAACCCCAGGAGACGTGTATCGAAACAAGTCGTTCGGCATATAATTCGGTCCGCCAGTGAGATTTTGACCGAGAAGACTGATGCGACCCATGATCTCCGTGATCTCGTGTTGGCTAAGACCGATGAAGTCGAACGCCCCAGCAACTTGTCGATTGTTAGGATCATACGTGTAGGATAGGAGTTTGTTAAAGGTGAAAGTACCGTCAAGGGTCAGGTCATCCGAGATTAGACTAAGCGCTTTCCCCTGTGCTCTGGAAACGAGGAAAGCACCACCGCCCGTAGGGTCCGCACCGAGATTTGCTACGGAGGTAGTACCGTCGGCGCTTGGATGAGCGAAGTTGTCACTTGTAAGCACAGACTTCGTTGAAGCGTATGACAGAGTGCCAAGGAGATTTGTTGAACTCCCACCCAATCCTGTAGACCCAACAGTCACCTTAATGTTGACGTGAATAGGATCATTGAACAGAGCAGTTATCTGCCCTGCTGCAAAATTAAAAGCTGTGTGTATATCTGCGACATTCAATCCTGCAGTGGTGAAGGCTGCATCATCAAACGTAGGGTTGATCACTAACTGCGCATTGGCGGGGCTGCTGACAAGACCAGTAAGCACCAAGGCCGATAGGCTAAGTGTTGCAATTGAAACATTACGACGCATACCAATACTCCTTTTCTAGTGACCTAAATCCTTTAACATCACAAACAATCCCCACGCACGAATGTAGGTTTCTGGAGCTTGCATCATCAAAAGGCAAAATGCATACGGATAATTGCCGATGCAAGTTCCCTCAAGATATTATTACACAATCGGAATACTCTTTGGCGTTAATTATTGGTTAGTTCTTTCTCGAAACGGAAGGTCCTCGGTTGAGCAAATTCTAAGATTGTAATTGATTGTTCATTCGCTGTATGGTACGAAGTAAAATCTGGCGGGAAGAGTCTCTCGAGGGAATTGAAGTGAACTGAAATGAATATTTATGAACGTATCCGGCTCCCCACTTTACAGACTCACTTGTTCGCGGGAATCTCCGAGCGCGACAATCCACAAAAGCAAAAATATCATGTCCATGTCTTGGAGTGTCGGGTAAATTCGCTTTCACTCCCATCGAGTTTGCAGTGTTGGCATCCATTTCGAACAGCATTGCCCGCATTTCCAGATCATCCACTTTCACCAAACCTTGACCGGCGACAGTAGAGCTCATTGCATATGTGAATAAGCCCTTTGCACTGGGGCAGTTCGGGTCCGGGTGTTCCTTTGACACGTACTTCGGGGTCAACGCGACCTTATGCCATTGAGCGGCTAGCGCGAACTTTTCGTCCTAGTCTTGGACATATATTATTGTAGATAGCGCCAGCGCTTTCATGTTGGATAAGCAGGTCACTTCGCGCTGATGAGCTGGATTTGAGAAGAAGATGAGGCGAATAAGTGCGTCCCAATTGAAGGGATAGGACACGCAGATGCCAGCCACAGTGGCGAGACTACACCCAACCTTAGAGTGCCTTTGTCCGGGGTGGCTTTCTGGCTATATTTTGTGGTTGGTCTGCATGTATCGACTATTTCCATTGCAATATTGTACTCACTTGTCTCGACACAACTCTGGGAGCAGACGAGATAAGAGTTCGATTAATGCCCTTTGCTCCTCGTTGTATCCCTCCGGGTCTCGATGCATCGTGTTGACTGCTGTCTCAAATATCCACATGTCACGCTCGATAATTGCCCGCATAATGTAGGCGAGAAGAAAATACCGCTGTGCTACGAGTGTAAGAAAGTGTATGGTCGCCCAACCCATAGGTACGCTGGTCGCCGCAAGTTCCTGCCAGGTCATCGACGAGAAATTGCGCTGAACTTCATAATACTCGGTTCCTTCAATCTGCAAATCGTGTTCTGCGCGAGATGTCTGCGGGAGGATTCGGGCACCGGGGGCAAATCGTGGATAGGCAAATAGCTGTGTAAGGAGTTCGGTTAGCCCCAGGTCACTTGCATTCCGATCCAAATGCTTCAGGAGTGTGGCGGTTACTCCAATTTGGGTTAAGACAGTACCATTGTAGGAGACTGTCAGATTCACAACGTCCAGTGTCTCTGCATACGACACCGACAGATTCATGTCAATCGAGGGACCAATCAACGGGTATTCGTAGCTGTGCAGACCACCCGCGCGCAATGCTGTCAGACCGTACTCAATAGCGTCCCAGTCTCCATCTGAGAAGGGATAGGCGATGGTCTCTGACACCAATTCCAGAAACAGTCGGAGGTTGCGGGTTCGGAGGCGGACGTTTTCGATGTTGTGATTCGGATTTGTCATAGTGTTGACGTATGCAGTGATATGTTGCGGATTAGTAGCCACGAGTGTAATTCGTAATGGTTCCATCCGCGGCAATGTCTATCGACCTCCAGCCACCTGGAACGTTGGATCCATCTGGTTCAATTCGCGTAACTTGAACACGCCATGAATTCCCAATTCGGTCAACCTCATACTTGGCTCTATCGGCCCAAGTATCCTGAGTTTTAACCGCTCTCTTTGCAACTTGCAATGCACCTGCATGTGTCAATGCTCCGGAGCTGTCCTTTCCCGGTGGGTGGAGCGGTATAGTGGCCGCGTGCTGAAACCTGAATATCAACCCGGCGACAGCAAGCGCTGAACAGATTGTTAGGAATACGACTGCGAACGTAGGTTTTCTTAAGCGCATAGTGTTATCTGTCAATCCTTGTAGTCTCCGTGGCGAGTCACTGGAAACCGTCAATTTCATCAATGAGATTAACGTATCTTTCTATTTGCTCGTCCTCAAGATAACTCCTTGTGCGAATCAGAACTTCGGTCATAAACTCCGAGATGCATGACAACTGCTTTGAATTAAACGGCA
>CAISOI010000700.1 GCA_903886985.1 uncultured Chthonomonas sp. | reverse complement strand
TGACTTTGACAAAATCTTATGCACTTCCTGATAATCTGGGTCACTTTGGCGAATTTGGTGGTCAATTTGTGCCGGAAACACTTATGCCGGCACTTGATCAGTTGGAGGCGGAATACGCACATGCCCGTACGGACCCGCACTTCAATTCAGAATTGGCGAAGTATTTCAAAGATTTTATTGGCAGACCAACTCCGCTTTACTTTCCAGAACGGCTTTCAAACACCCTCAAAAGGAAGATCTACATCAAACGTGAAGATCTTTGCCACACTGGGGCGCACAAGATCAACAATGCGGTAGGGCAGGCTTTGCTCGCAAAACGGATGAGCAAGCCACGAATTATTGCAGAAACAGGTGCCGGTCAGCATGGGGTTGCCACCGCCACTGCTTGTGCCCTGTTTGGTTTTGAGTGCGAAGTTTATATGGGGGAAGAAGACATTCGTCGGCAGGCGCTCAACGTGTATCGTATGAAATTACTCGGCGCCAAAGTAACACCCGTACTAACTGGCACGAGGACCTTGAAGGACGCAACGAGCGAAGCAATCCGAGACTGGGTCACGAATGTTCAGGACACACATTATATTATTGGCTCCGTCGTGGGGCCACATCCATATCCGATGATTGTTCGCGATTTCCAGTCTGTAATCGGTAAAGAAGTGCGCTCCCAGATTCTCGAGCGTGAAGGTCGATTGCCAGATATCGTTATTGCTTGTGTTGGTGGTGGTTCGAATGCTATGGGGATTTTTCACCCGTTTATAGAAGATGAATCAGTTCGATTGATTGGTGTGGAAGCAGCAGGTAAGGGTGTCGAGACGGGCGAGCACTGTGCCACTCTAACTGAGGGGCTTCCCGGAGTTCTTCATGGAACGAAAAGTTATCTGTTGCAGGATGCTCATGGACAAATATCGCCTTCGCATTCAGTATCGGCTGGATTGGATTACCCTGGTGTTGGGCCGGAGCACAGTTACCTTAAGGATTCTGGTCGGGCAGAATATGTTTCCGTAACGGATGCCGAAGCTCTTGAAGGATTCCAGATGCTCGCACGCACGGAAGGGCTCATACCCGCTCTCGAATCATCCCACGCTTTTGCCTACCTTTCCAAAGTTGCTCATACCTACCCAGAAGACTCCATTATCGTCATAAACCTTTCTGGAAGAGGGGATAAAGATATGGGGACAGCCGCAACAGAATTGAATATGACGCTGTAATAACACTCTTTGGAGATTTTGGTTCATGAGCAGGTTGGACGATAGGTTATCCGAATTAAAACAACTGGGCGAAAAGGCACTTGTTTGTTACGTGGTTGCTGGTGACCCCAATTTTGAAACCACTGTTGAAATAATACATGCTTTGGATAGGGCTGGCGTGGATGCTATCGAATTGGGAATTCCTTTCAGCGATCCATTAGCGGATGGACCTACAATTCAGGCTGGTGCACAACGCGCACTCGCGAATGGGATTACAGTTGCTGATTCCCTTGAAATTGTACGAAAAGTCAGACAGACTTCTCAGATCCCGATTGTTTTGATGACTTACTATAATCCGGCACTCCGTTATGGAATCGAAAAATTCGCTGCTGACGCAGCGGAAGCTGGGGTTGACGGAGTCATTCAAACTGACCTTACTCCCGGGGAAGCGGAGCAATGGGTATCGACGGCACGTAAGAACTCCATCAACACGATCTTTTTAGTCGCACCGACAAGTACGAAAGATAGGATTTTAGCAGTCAGCAAAGTTGCGAATGGTTTTGTATACGCGGTTTCTCGTACCGGTGTAACCGGGACCAGATTTTCTGTTCCACCAGAATTACCGGCTGTAATCTCAGAAGTGCGTTTACGTACAGACGTGCCGGTCCTCGTCGGATTCGGTATTTCACTGCCTGAACATGTAGCGGAGATTGCGATTTACGCAGATGGTGTTGTTGTGGGAAGCGCGCTTGTTGACCTGATCGGTAAATTTGGAGGCACCTCGGAGGTAGTGCAAAGGGTCGAAGATTTTGCTTCAAATCTGAAAGCCGCCGCAAGACGTGCCAGTATATAAAGCTGTTGGTATTGTGCTTCATCGCCGCAATCTTGGTGAAACAGACAAGATATTAACTTTCTTTAGTCGAGAGCTTGGCAAGATTAGTGTAGTTGCCAAGGGTGCTCGTAAGAATGCAAGTAAATTAAGCGGTGCCACCGAACTATTCACTTACTCCAGAATGTTGCTGGCGGAAGGCAAATCGTTAGATATTGTTTCCCAGTGTGAAATTTCGGAGTGTTTTCCGCACTTACGTACAGATTTGGGCCGACTTTCCCGTGCAACATATTTCTGTGAGCTAGTCGATCGGTTGATGGAAGATCGAGAAACTGATAGTCAGGTATTTGATCTTCTCTTGAGTGCTCTCCATCT
>CAISOI010000699.1 GCA_903886985.1 uncultured Chthonomonas sp. | reverse complement strand
GCTTGTGACCGACCATGTTTTCAGTAACGAAGACCGGAATATGCTTTCGGCCGTCGTGTACCATAAAAGTGTGACCAATAAAATTCGGGAAGATTGTCGAACGGCGTGACCAAGTTTTGATGGCCTTCTTTTCGCCGCGGGCGTTCAGATCTTCGACCTTTTTCATCAGTTTAGGATCCGCGTACGGACCTTTCTTGAGTGAACGTGGCATAGATTTCTCCCAGCTGCTGCCAGCGTTGCTCCCATAAGTTGTAACTTACAAGAGGCGCTGGCCACAGTCTGCTATTTAGCTCCGCGCCTGCGGACGATATACTTGCTAGTCGACTTGTTACGGCGGGTTCGGAAACCGAGCGCCGGCTTTCCAGTTGGAGTGGCTGGACCCTTCTTACGACCGACCGGGGACTTACCCTCACCACCACCATGGGGATGGTCACGTGGGTTCATCACAACGCCACGAACATGCGGACGTTTGCCTGCCCATCGGGTTTTTCCAGCCTTACCCCATGAAATATTCTCATGGTCTACATTTCCAACTTGACCAATGGAAGCGATACAATCGACCAGAACCTTCCGAACTTCGGAGGAGGGGAGTCGCACAGTAGCATACTTGCCCTCTTTAGCCATAAGTTGAGCGCCAGTTCCGGCACTGCGCACCATCTGTGCACCACGACCAGGGTAAAGCTCAATATTGTGGATCACTGTGCCAACTGGGATATTCTTCAGTGGAAGAGCATTACCCGGTTTGATATCAGCAGAGCTGCTGGCAATCACGTTATCGCCGACTTTGAGTCCAACGGGCGCAATAATATATCGCTTTTCGCCATCGCTGTACTGGATCAATGCAATTCTGGATGTTCGGTTTGGATCGTATTCGATTGTCGCAACCTTGCCTTGTACATCCACTTTGTCACGCTTGAAATCGATAACTCGATACATGCGCTTGTTGCCGCCACCACGATATCGGGATGTAATCTTGCCCTGCTGATTACGACCACCGGTTCGCTTTTTAACCCTCAAGAGTGACTTTTCAGGTGAAGTGCAGGTGATTTCTGAATATGTCGAAACCGAGCGGAATCTTCTACTTGGTGTCGTTGGTTTTAATTGTCTTATCGCCATGTTACAGTCCCTCAAATAAGGTAATTGAGACGCCAGGCTTCAGCGTAACAATTGCCTTCTTCCAGTCGGGCGTCGTTCCTTCCGGGAAGCGACCGACACGTTTCTTTTTGCCTTTGACCGAAACCGTATTAACGGCTTGTACGGAACCGGGCTCAAGTTTGAAAATAGTCTCGATGGCAAGCGCAATTTCGATTTTATTCGAGTCTTTACTTACCTTGAAGGTATATTTACCTACCGCGCCAAGATCCATGCTCTTTTCAGTCAACATGGGGCGTTCAACTATTTGATATGGATCTCTCATTTGCCCAGGACCTCCTCGATCTTAGCAACCGCTCCTTGAGCCAAAATCACTCGTCCTGCGCTGATTATGTCACGAACAGAAAAGTTCGGAGCATAGCGCAATGTAAGATGAGGAATGTTTCTGCATGACTTTACTAACGTAGCATCATACTCAGGAACAATGAGCAGAACTGTATGTGAACGAATGGCCGTGGCGGTGACAACTTCTGTCTTTTGACGGTTCTTAACGTTCATTTCTTTGGTTAATGGTAATTTGCCCAAAACTTTTGCAACAGCCTTGGTACTTGGAATGGATGTCACGAAATCGACCGCATCAATACCCAGTACTTCGCCGTCAATTACTTTTGCAGTAAGAGCAGATCGAAGTGCAGCACGTCGCATTGATTTTGGGAAATCCTTGTTATAGGACCGAGGATGTGGGCCGAAGACGATACCACCGTGTCTCCACTGTGGGGAACGGGTGCTTCCCTGTCGTGCGCGACCGGTTCCTTTTTGCTTCCAAGGTTTGCGACCACCACCGCGGACTTCGCCACGGGTTTTGGTGTCGGAGGTACCTTGTCGAGCATTCGCTTCTTCAGTTTGAACAGCCTGGTGCATAAGACCAAGATTCGGTTCCACTCCAAAAACTGATTCTGGAAGTGAAAGGGCGCCGACTTCCTGGCCGTCCTTGTTATAAAGGGTTATATCTGGCATGGTTGTCGTCTCTCCTAAATCCTGCTGATGGTCACGAGACCACCGTTTGCACCGGGAATGGCTCCCTTAATAAGGAGCAAATTCTTGTCGCTGTCAATCCGAACAATTGTCAATCCGCGGACAGTAACCGTCTCTGCACCCATATGTCCAGGTTTTCGGGTTCCCTTGAACGTACGTGCAGCATCAGTTGCCCCACCGGATTGTGGCTTTCTGTGGATCATGGAACCGTGGGTCATATCGCCACCATGGAAATGGAAACGTTTGACTACACCAGCAAATCCTTTACCCTTGGAAGTACCAGAAACTTTGACTTTGTCACCAACTTTGAACACAACTTCAACTGTAATGGCTTGACCAATGGTCAAATCAGAGTTGTCATCCGTTCGGATTTCACGCAATGTTCGCGATGGCTTTACATCTGGGTGTTTTGGATTAGCCAATCCACCCTTGAAATGTCCCAATTGCGGCCTGTTAATGTGTTTGGCCTTAGCTTCACCGAAGCCGACCTGTACGGCGGTATATCCGTCCGTATCAACACTTTTGAGCTGCGTGACAATGCAGGGACCTGCTTCAATCACGGAGACAGGAGTGACGGATCCATCTTCATTGAAGATTTGTGTCATTCCGATCTTCTTGCCCAGAATTGTGTTAACCAATATAGTCTCCTAATAATGGTCTGAACCGAGGTTCAACATGTTGAGTGTCGAACGTGGTCAGATTGCGTCTCAAACTTACAGCTTGATCTCGATATCGACACCACTCGGCAAATCCAACTGCATAAGTGCATCAATAGTTTTCGCGCCTGGCTCGAGAATATCGATCAGTCGCTTGTGGGTACGTGTCTCAAAATGCTCCATCGATTCTTTATCAATGGTCGTTCCACGGTTCACACAAATTTTTGCAATCTCTGTAGGAAGCAATACTGGTCCCGCAATTCTTGCGCCTGTGCGGCGAGCGGTATCCACTATCTTCTCTGCAGATTGGTCCAGAATACGATGGTCGAATGCTCGAAGTCGAATTCTAACCTTATCGCGCTTTGCTACTGCCATTTGGGTCTCCTTGAAAATACGGAGTGCGTATTTCGAACTGGCCAGAGGTAAACATCCAACAAAATGAATTTATGTTTACTACTGTGTCAGTCCATTGACAAACTTTAGGGTCGGAAGAGCATAATACCCGTTCCCGACCCTAAAATCACTAATCTATTCGAATACTTCTGCTACAACGCCTGCGCCAACGGTGTGGCCACCTTCACGAATTGCGAACCGAAGACCCTGCTCCATAGCGATGGGCTGGTGCAGTTC
>CAISOI010000698.1 GCA_903886985.1 uncultured Chthonomonas sp. | reverse complement strand
GGAGTCTATATCCAATCACTGGCAGACGGCAAAATCTGGTATGAGCGCAATTCGGAGGTCACCTTTCTCCCCGCATCCAATCAAAAGTTGCTCACCAGTTCGGCGGCATTGGCGCTTCTCGGTCCCAAATACACTTATGAGACTGTCCTATACCGACAAGGGGTTCTCGATAACGAAGGAACATTGCACGGAGCGCTCTATCTCAAAGGGGCGGGGGATCCCTTGCTAATGCCCGCAGATCTCGATGCAATGGTCGAGTCCGCAAAGGCAGCCGGAATCAAAAAAGTAATGGGCAAACTCTATGCCGACGACAGCAAGTTTGACCACAAAGCATGGGGATACGGCTGGGAATGGGACGATATGCCATTCTACTATTCGGCACCAGTTGGCGGTTTGAACCTAAACGAGAATGTGGTCTTAGTGAAGGTAGATCCTGGCAAAAAACCTGGCGACCCGCTCATCATCTCAATGACGCCGTTCGACAAATCCATCAAGATCATCAATCGCAGTAAAACCTTCGAGAAGGGGCAGCCCTCGACCATCAACATTTCCCGACAGCTTGGGCAAAATGTCATAACCATTGACGGCGGATTTCCGATGGATCCCAAACCTACCGATCATCGAACCGAACCCATCACCGTAGAGAGCCCGACCCAATTTACCGCCTCATACCTTTTGGAGAAATTTAAGAGTTCTGGCATCGATTTCACAGGAGATATCAGCGAAGGACTATTGCCGGAAAAAGACATCACGGAAATTGCGCGACATTCCAGTCTGCCGTTTTCAGAAGTCCTGAAGAAATTGAACAAACCCAGCGATAACCTTGTTGCAGAATGCATCCTGAAAACTCTGGGTGCGGAAAAAGGCAAAACGCATATCGGTTCCACTGCGGAAGGGCGATCCGTCGCTATGGATTGGTTCAAGTCCGTGGGTGTCGATGTCTCCGGCGTCAGAATGCAGGATGGCTCCGGACTTTCGCGGCAAAACTATGTCAGCCCACGAGCGTACGGACAGATGCTGAAAGCCATCGCGAGTGACCCCAATGCAAAGATTTTTATCGATTCCCTGCCGAATGCCGGCGTCGATGGATCCCTCCGCAATCGGCTGAAGGGGACCGTCGCCGAGAATAATGTGAAAGCCAAGACAGGCTCCCTTGCAAACGTGAGCAGCCTCTCAGGCTATGTCACGACCAAAGCAGGGGAGAGACTGCTCTTTGTTATCTTCCTGAATAATCAACCCAGCTCTGCCGTCGCCCACCAGGTCGAGGACAAAATCGCATTGCTCCTTGCCGCATATGATGGAAAGTAATTGATTCTCCATCTGTGAGAACCAGTCAATTGACTATGCCTCATGGGGCAACACCGATTGTTAGAGCCAATGCACAGGGGAGTTATGTAAGGCACGACCATTTCATGGACTAGATGTATGCGAGCCATCTGTACCTTATGAATTGAGAGGTTGTTTCCGGGTGGATATTTACGAGTGCATTGCTCAGATAAAATCAAAATCGGTATCGAATTATAGATGCGCTCCGTCATCGTCGATGGACATTGCGGCTGCTGAAATGGTCCTCGGACTTACATTCCCACAGTCATACAGAATATTTCTGACTGAACTAGGCGGAGCCCATTGGCCCGACTACATCTACGGCACCGGCTGGAAAGATTGGAGAGAAATGCATGTGGATTCCGCTACATTGCGAGAACGAAGTTGCGAGCCAAATCTTCCATTACATTTAATCGCCATTAGTCCAGATGGGCTAGGAAACTCCTACTGTCTCGATACATCTCAATGGCCTGGTTCAGAGTGTCCAGTTGTAATTTGGCAGCATGAGTTTGGGGAGTCCCAACGGGCTGTGTATTCACATGGCTCATTTGCCGAATGGTTGTCAGAAGCTATCGCCGAGGAGTTGGACGATGAAGAAAACACGCAAATCAAATGAACTATAACGACAATTCTTATTTATCATGCTTCTCACGTTATTGGACAACTGCTAGAGTTCTGGACCTTAAGCAGCAGGAAGAGCTTTTGGAATTCTTTCTTACGAATTTCGTGAAGCCCGACTTTCGACTGAAATTCATGAGCGAATATTGTAAACGTGGGAAACTCGGCGACCGCATGTTTATCGGAAAGTCTCAGAGTTGTGCCCGAAACGATATTTCTGATACGCTAGGAGTTATCGCCACCATTTCCGTAACTGCGTGCGTCCTCCTTGGAAATCCCGGTAAACAAAACGGGTATGAAGTGTCAGGGTATCCCGCATCATTGAACCACTTGGTGATAGATGACTATGACACCATTTGTAAGATTCAAGCGGGGAACGACACCTATTTCG
>CAISOI010000697.1 GCA_903886985.1 uncultured Chthonomonas sp. | reverse complement strand
TCATAGTTTCAGGATTTGCAATTCATCATTGCGAGGATGATCGGAAGCGCGCACTTTATGCCGAAATTTCTGAGATGTTAAAGCCCGAAGGGCTATTTGTTAATTTAGAGCATGTCGCGAGCGTAACACCCCTAGGTGAAG
Organism: uncultured Chthonomonas sp.; assembly: GCA_903886985.1. Lineage (GTDB taxonomy): Bacteria > Armatimonadota > Chthonomonadetes > Chthonomonadales > CAJBBX01 > CAISOI01. The sequence goes on along the minus strand of CAISOI010000697.1, from coordinate 7,442 downwards.
AACTTTTTGAACGGGCTTATGCAGAGAGCGTGGCGAAATTTCGGAATACACAAGGCATAAAGACGGATGCCGAAGAGGTCTATCAGGAACTCCTGTATCGACCTGATAAAGAAGCCAATCGTCTTGCGCCCATTAGCAGCCAGCTGGAATGGCTGCGTTCATGCGGTTTACGCGATGTCGATTGCTATTGGAAACAGTTTGAACTTGCAGTGTTGGCAGGCTACAAAGGCTAGCGCGTCGGGCACTGCACATTTGAAATAGAGAGTGGTATTGCGGGATTTCGGTTAGTTCCCGTGGGATTTTGATGGTCACTAAAAGGAGATTAGCCAGAGATATGGCAGTCAAAGTATATTATGATGTAGATGCAGACTTGGAATTGTTGCGCGGTAAGACCGTTGCAATCATCGGCTATGGAAGTCAAGGGCACGCTCATGCACTCAACTTGCATGAGAGTGGAGTCGAAGTGGTCGTTGGGCTGCGTCCTGGTAAAAGCTGGGATGCCGCGACGCACGATGGATTGACGGTAAAATCGGTTGCAGATGCTGTAAAAGAAGCCGATATTACCATGATTCTCGTTAACGACGAGTTTCAGGCGGCAGTCTATAAAGAATCCATAAAAGACAATCTGAAACCTGGCAGCGCAATTGCATTTGGGCATGGTTTCAACATCCATTTTGGACAGATTGTGCCTGCTAAAAATATCGACGTCTTTATGTGTGCGCCAAAGGGACCAGGGCATTTGGTTCGCCGAGTATATAGTGAAGGCAAAGGTGTTCCCTGCCTCATCGCAATTCAGCAGGATGCGACTGGTAAAGCCAAAGAGATTGCGCTCGCCTACGCCAAAGGTATAGGCGGCACGCGCGCCGGAGTGCTGGAGACCACTTTCAAAGAAGAGACCGAGACCGATCTCTTTGGAGAACAAGCCGTACTTTGCGGCGGTACAACCGCGCTGGTGAAAGCAGGTTTTGATACACTCGTCGAAGCGGGTTATCAACCAGAAATCGCGTATTTCGAATGCCTGCACGAACTAAAATTAATTGTCGACCTCATGTATGAGGCGGGAATTGCCGGTATGCGCTATTCCATTTCAGATACAGCACAGTTTGGCGATATGACTCGCGGACCGCGATTGATTGATGACGGAGTGCGGGCTCGTATGAAAGATATCTTGAAAGAGATTCAAGGCGGTCAATTTGCTCGAGAGTGGATTCTTGAAAACCAAGCGAATCGTCCTGTCTTCAACGCACTTGCGAATAACGACCAGAACCACCAGATTGAACAGGTCGGTAAGCAGTTGCGCGGAATGATGAGCTGGGTTCGGCCAACCGTTCCTGCGGCAAATGAAACAGTAGAAGATCTTGCAGTAAACCAGAGAATTCAAAATCTGGATTTGTAGTCAACTATTCGGACCACATTTTAGGATTGGTCCTTGTTTTGGTCAGTGCGGCGGGCGAAATCATTTCGACCGCCGCAATGCCGATAAATTGGATTTGAAAATATGTCTAAACGCATCTATATATTTGATACAACGCTGAGAGATGGCGAACAGTCTCCCGGAGCATCGCTAAACGTTCAGGAAAAACTCGAAATCGCGCGTCAGCTTGAGCGTCTGGGTGTCGATGTCATCGAGGCGGGATTTCCAATATCTTCGCCGGGAGATTTCCACGCGGTTCAAGAAATCTGCAAAGTGGTTAAAAATGCCACCGTTTGCGGATTGACCCGCGCTGTCAATAAAGATATTGAGTGCGCTGCAGAAGCCCTCAAGGGCGCTGTTCGACCGCGCATCCATACGGGGTTGGGAGTTTCAGACAGTCACCTGCAGCACAAGCTTAAGCTCTCCCGCGAAGCTGCAATGGAAAAGGGCGTCAACGCGGTAAAACACGCTCGCAAATTTGTAGATGATGTTGAGTATTTTCTTGAAGATTCTGGACGCGCCGATGTTGACTATCTGTGCCAGGTAATTGAAGCAGTTATCAATGCAGGCGCAACAGTCATCAATATCCCTGACACAACAGGTTTCGCGACCCCTGAAGAGTATGGTGCCCGAATCGCTCGGGTTATGAACCGTGTCCCCAATATTGATCGGGCTATCGTTTCGGTGCACTGTCACGATGACCTTGGAATGGCAGTTGCCAACTCACTCGCGGGAGTAATGAACGGAGCACGACAGATAGAATGCACCGTGAACGGTATTGGAGAGCGCGCCGGAAACACCAGCCTCGAAGAGGTGGTAATGGCGATGAAGGTTCGTAATGACTATTACCAAACCGAGACCGGAATTAACACTCAAGAGATTTACAACACAAGTCGAATGGTCTCCAATCTGACCGGTATTTTGGTTCAACCCAATAAGGCAATTATTGGCGCTAATGCCTTTGCTCATTCCTCTGGAATTCATCAGGATGGCGTGTTAAAGGAACGAACTACTTACGAAATCATTGATCCAAAAGACGTTGGCATTCCTGAGAGTAAAATTCTCCTGAGCGCGCGCTCGGGCAGACACGCGCTGCAACATCGCCTTGGCGAACTTGGATTTCACATCAACGAAAATCATCTCGACAAAATCTACGAGCGATTCCTTCAGGTAGCTGACACCAAGAAGCTTGTATATGATGAGGATCTCGAAGCGATTGTTGCGGATGAGACCTCGGTGGTTCCCGTTGCTTATGAACTCATTCGTGTTCAGGTGAGTTGTGGCGATAACATTACGCCGACTGCGCTCGTTACGCTGAAGAACCGCAAAGGTGAAACTCACACAGATTCTGCCCATGGGACTGGACCTATTGACGCCATCTATCGCGCAATTAACCGCGTTGTGAAAGTCGAAAATACACTGACAGAGTTTTCGATTCAAGCGATTACAAAAGGGGTAGACGCTCTTGCAGAAGTGACTATTCGCATTCAGCAGGGTGAAGACATATACACGGGCCGCGCATCGGATACTGATGTTTGCGTTGCAAGTGCGCGCGCCTATCTGCACGCACTGAACAGGCTAATGGACCGCGCCACTCGTGCCTCAAATAATGTGAAACTGGAACACATTTGATGGACATGAATTGTGGCTCGACCGTGGATCACAAACCAAAAGTAATTTTCCAAACGATATAAGAACGGAATTGCAGTTATGAATAGACGCACAATGTTCGAAAAAATATGGGACGCGCATGTAGTCAAAGCGGAAGAAGGAAAGCCTTCGGTTCTATACATTGATCTGCACCTCATACACGAAGTGACCTCTGCACAAGCATTTGATGGTCTTCGGCTCGCGGGCCGCAAAGTTCGTAGGCCGGATTTGACCCTTGCAACAATGGATCACAACGTGCCCACCACGGATCGCACAGTTCCCGTTAAAGACCCGATCTCAAAGAAGCAGATGGAAGTGCTTGCGGCAAACTGCGAAGAATTTGGCATCACTCTCTACGACATTCACCACAAGCTTCAGGGCGTGGTCCATATCATTGGTCCCGAACTTGGATTGACCCAACCCGGAATGACCGTGGTGTGCGGTGATAGCCATACCAGCACGCATGGTGCTTTTGGGGCGCTTGCATTTGGAATCGGTACATCTGAAGTTGAACACGTTTTGGCTACCCAGTGTCTTCAACAGACCAAGCCAAAGACCATGGAAATTCGGATTAACGGCGCGCTTCCAATGGGAGTGACCGCCAAGGATATTATCCTTGCAATCATCGGCAAGATCGGTACAGATGGAGCGACGGGTTATGTAATCGAATATACAGGCGAAGCCATTCGCGCCCTCTCTATGGAGGGCCGTATGACGGTCTGCAACATGTCGATCGAAGCGGGTGCGCGCGCAGGTATGATTGCGCCGGATGAGACGACCTTCAGATATGTTCAAGGTAAGCCTCACGCTCCTCAAGGTGAGGCATGGAGCGCGGCTGTTGCCAATTGGAAACAACTGCCAACGGACGAAGGAGCAGAGTTCGACCGGTTGGTTGAAATCAATGCCAGTGAACTGGCCCCGTATGTATCCTGGGGTACGAATCCTGGACAAGTTCTGCCCATTACGGGCGTGCTTCCTAACCCAGCGGACATCGAAAATCCCGCTGATCGGAAAACGGTGGAGCGTGCGCTCGATTACATGGGTCTTCAGCCTTATCGACCCATAAATGGCTTGACGGTAGACCGTGTATTTATTGGCTCCTGTACAAACGGACGCATTGAGGACCTACGTGCAGCTGCAGGAATTGTTCAGGGTCAAACAGTTGCCCAAAATGTTAAAGCGATGGTCGTGCCAGGCTCCGCTTTAGTGAAACTACAAGCAGAGGCTGAGGGACTGGATAAAATCTTCGTTGCTGCCGGTTTTGAATGGCGGGAAGCAGGTTGCTCCATGTGCCTAGGGATGAACCCGGATATCCTCTCACCCGGTGAACGGTGTGCTTCAACTTCCAACCGTAATTTTGAAGGTCGGCAGGGAAAAGGTGGCCGCACGCACTTAGTTAGTCCGGAAATGGCGGCCGCGGCGGCGATTGCTGGACATTTTGTGGATGTTAGAACATGGAAGAAATAATCTGACTTAGTAGTAAGCTGCATTCGACAAAGGATAGGCATTCATGTCTGTTACTATGGATTTCGAAACTTTAGACAGGATGGTAAAAGCGGTGGAGAAGGTCCGATTACGGCTTATTCGGGTTGTTGATATTCTTCGCAGGAGTGAAATCGATTATGCGATTTCGGGCGGGAACGCAGTAGCATCATGGGTTTCTCAAATAGACGAAGCTGCCGTTCGCAATACGCAGGATGTAGACGTGATGATACGAAGAAGCGATTTGACAAGACTTACACATGTCATGGAATCGGAAGGATTTATTTATCGGCATGTACGTGGTCTAGATATGTTTTTGGACGGCGAAAGCGCGAGCGTCCGTGATGCTGTGTACCTGATTTTTGCAGGTGAATTTGTCCGTCAAGGTGAACCACTGCCAAATCCGGAGATGGGTCATTGGAAAGAGGTTGGTGGATACCGAGTGCTGGATTTGGAGGCACTTGTACAGATTAAGCTAACTGCAAACCGAGACAAAGATAGAACACACTTGAGAGATATGATAGATGTTGGGTTGATTGACAATAGTTGGGTGGGCAAATTCCCAGAGCCACTTAACGGTAGATTACAACATATTTTGAATACCCCTGATGGCTAATCAACAATGCGGGCTTGATGGCTGAAACGTCATAGGACAGCTAATTGGAGAATTATTTTGGACGCATTTAAAAAACATACTGGCGTAGTTGCAGTATTAGATCGAGCAAACGTCGATACAGACCAGATCATACCGAAGCAGTTCCTTAAGCGCGTTGAGCGAACAGGCTTCGGAGAATTCCTGTTTTTTGATTGGCGTTATCATGAGGATGGTTCCGTCTGTCCTGGATTCGAACTAAATGGACCCCAAGCGGCAGGAGCGAGCATCCTAGTTGCAGGTAAAAATTTTGGTAGTGGATCCAGTCGCGAACATGCACCCTGGGCACTTCTGGATTACGGTTTTCATGTAATTATTGCTCCGTCCTACGCCGATATATTCTTTAATAACTGCTTCAAGAACGGCATTTTACCCATCGTCCTGCCTCAGTCTGAAGTGCTCCGAATAATGAACGCTGCCTCAACAGCAAACAGTGCGAAGGACCAATTTAGCCTGACTGTTGATCTAGATAACCAGACGCTTTCTGACGGCGGCGAACTGAACATTAGGTTTGACGTCGATCCTTTCCGACGGCATTGCCTCTTAAACGGGCTGGATGACATCGGATTGACTTTGCAAAACGTGGATGACGTTGACGCCTTTGAAAAGCGGAGACCAATATATATGCCTGTGGTAGCTGCCTTATCAGTATGATTCTGCGGCGTGATCCACCCATCAATATCTCCTCGGTTCCGTCAGTCCGCGAAGCACTTAGGCGCGATGTTCCTGCTTTGATGGCGCTGTGGAATGAGATGATGGAATTCCATAGTGGAATTGATCCGCGCTTCAAAATTTCCGGCAATTATCACCGCGAATTGGAGCGCCACTTTGTAGAGAGCATGCGATCCGGAGTCTCACGACTATTCGTGATGGAGTTAGAGGGAAAAATCGTAGGTTATATTTTAGGCGAACTGCACCAACGAAAGCCGATCTATCCAGCTGGTAATTATGGCTTTATCTCAGACCTATGCGTGTCGTCGGAATACAGAAGGCGGGGATTTGGCAGAAAACTGGTAGAGGAATTAATGCAGTGGTTCGAAAGCCGCAAGGTCAACAGCATTGAGCTCTTCCTTTTGGAAGCGAACCCGACATCGACAGCCTTTTGGTCTACTTTGGGCTTTGGTAATTACCTTCGCCTTGTGCGCAAAGATTTAAAATAGCATTTTGACTTTGGAGATTCAGATTAAATGAGTAAATTGATTGCCGTACTGTCGGGCGATGGAATTGGACCAGAAATAGTCGCGCAGGCGCTGCGTGTTCTAAAAGCTGTGGAAACAAAGTTTGGTTATTCTTTTGCATATGAAGAAGCGCTTGTTGGCGGCATCGCATACGACGAAACAGGGCATCCCCTCCCAGACGCAACTTTAGAGCTCTGCAAGCGTGCAGACGCCATCCTATTTGGTGCTGTTGGCGGTCCAAAGTGGGACGTGGTGCAGCCACCTTCCATGCGCCCTGAACTGGGTGCACTATTACCGTTACGAAAAGAGCTGGGGCTCTATGCAAATCTTCGTCCAGCGCGACTTTACCCCGCGCTTGCTTCTGCTTCTGCACTAAAGCCGGCGCTCGTTGAAAATGGTCTCGACATCCTTGTTGTAAGGGAATTGACCGGCGGTATTTACTTCGGAGATCCTAAGGGGCGCACAGACAATGGGAATAGGGCTGTGGATACCTGCGTTTACTCACGCCATGAAGTGGAGCGCATTGCACATGTAGGATTTAAAGCAGCTCAGGGTCGCGGCAAGCAGCTACTATCCGTGGACAAAGCGAATGTACTCGAAACTTCGCGATTGTGGCGCGAAGTGGTGATAGAAGTTGGCAAAGAGTATCCCGACGTAGAATTGACACATATGTTGGTGGATAACTGCGCCATGCAGCTCATCCGAGATCCGCGCAAATTTGATGTAATTGTCACCGAAAATATGTTCGGGGACATCCTCAGTGATGAAGCCTCAATGCTTACTGGCAGCTTGGGAATGTTGCCTTCGGCTAGTCTGGGGGAGGGAACCATTGGGTTGTATGAGCCAATCCATGGTTCTGCGCCGGATATCACCGGGCTGGGAATAGCCAATCCCCTTGCGACTATCCTTTCCGCAGCGCTCTTGCTGCGATATTCTCTGGGATTGGAAGAAGCCGCTCGTGCTGTGGAAGCAGCAGTCGAAGCCACCTTAGAGGCTGGATTCCGAACTGCCGATATCGCGGGACCCGATGACGTAAAAATATCGACTACCGCAATGGGTGATGCAG
>CAISOI010000696.1 GCA_903886985.1 uncultured Chthonomonas sp. | reverse complement strand
GGTGCTCTCAATCCATTTAAGTTTAGTATTGCAGAAGGCGTCATGCTTCTCACCTTCATCAGCTGGATTATTCGCCAGATTGCTTTAAGGGAATTCCATATTGAAAAAGGCGCCTTTTATGGGTGGTTTGCTGCCTATATTGCTATGGTGGCATTTGGCGCCGGGCACGGGATTGTAACGGGTGGGGACGCCTCCATGGCATTGTGGGAAGTGAGATCCCAGTTCCACATGTTCCTCTCCTATCTGATCGCATGCAATGTTATCAAAGAAAAAAAGGATGTCATGCCAGTTCTTTGGTTGGCAGTTATCGGAATTGGACTAAAAGGTCTCATTGGAATCTACGCTTATCTTCAGATGATCGCCGCTGGAATAATGATAACGGAACAAGGTGTTTTGACTCACGAAGAGAGCCTCTTCTTTAACGTGCTTATTTTCATCTGTTTTGTTAGTTGGCTCTCCAACTCGGATCGTAAAATCAAATGGGTTTCATTGATTCTGGTACCCTTCTGCATCTTTACAGCGTTGCAGAACCAAAGGCGTTCCGGGATTGCAGCCCTCATCGTGGCAATGGTTCCATTGATATTTATCATGTGGAATATCCTCGAAGGGCGTAGACTATCCGTTAAAAAATTCATCGTTGGTTTTGCAATCTTCAACGCACTCTACCTGCCAATTGCCTGGAATGCACAAGGTGCGTGGGCACTGCCTGCAAGAGCAATTCGTTCAAACACCGACCCGAATGAGAGAGACGCCAGCTCCGACTACTATCGAATGGTAGAGAATATTAACCTTAAGGCAACCAGAGACCGAAGTCCAATTATTGGTATCGGCTATGGCAAGCCGTATGACATGTTGATATACCAACCTGGGATTGAACAATTTGACGCTTTCCTCAAGTACCTTCCACACAACTCAATCATGTGGATTTGGATGCGCATCGGGCACGTAGGGTTCTTTTGCTTCATAATGTTGCTGGCAACTGTCTGTATTAAGGGCACCCAGATTCTCAAACAGACTCAGGACGTTATTCTACAGACGATTGGAGCCATCGGTCTTGCAGTGCCTTTGATGTTGTTTACGTTTGGTAAATTTGACATGGCAATGGTCAACTATCGCATTGTTATCATGACCGGATCCTTTATGGGAATCCTCGCGATTCTCAGAAAGCTGGACCCAAAGTCGAACGAAGCGGAAGCAACCGCCGTCAGAGCGGCGTCGAATGCTGCTGATTTTGAAGAAGATGAACGCTCCACTATGAACGAACCAATCAGACGTAATACACCTATTTCGTTCTAATACTCCTAGGAAGATTTTATGAAGATTTCAGTAGTTGTATGCACACGCGACAGACCCGACATGATCGGTACGGCTATCGAGAGCATCGCAGAATGTGAATACCCTAACTTCGATATTCACATCATGGACCAGAGCACGAACACCCAAACAAAAGAGATCATAGAAAACATCTGCGCCAAACTCCAAGGCGCCCCGCCAATCAACTACCACTTTCTGGAGAAGGCAGGTCTCTCTCGAGCATACAATTCCGGTATCCGCGTGTCGGATGGTGACATTGTCGCTTTCTCTGATGATGACTGCATTTTGCCCAAGGACTGGCTGAGTCTGATCGAAAGAGAGTTCGTATCCGATCCAGAAGTGGACCTGCTTTATGGGCAGGTCATGATCCCAAAGTCTTTGATGGAAGACGCCATGACCGGCAAAATCATAGTCCCCTGCTTACAGTTCAAACGGGAACGATTGAGCTTAAAAGATAATTTCCACGTTATCGGTATGGGTGCCAACATGGCAATCCGACGACGCATCGTAGCGAAAGTAAAAGGATTCGACGAAGCACTGGGTGGAGGTGGTCCGTTGCGGTCTGCTCAAGACTACGACTTTGCCTATCGAACCTACAAGTTTGGATCAGCCATCATACTAGCCCCGGAAGTCTTAGCGGATCATTATGGAACGCGACTGCCTGAGCAATGGCCGGTAACTTCTCAAAACTACGGAATCGGTGATGGTGCATTTTATGCAAAGCACATTCGTTGCGGAGACATAAAGGCCTTCTGGATGCTCACAAAACTAATTGCACGTTCATGGGCAAAGGAACTAAAGTCTATATTGACAACAGGGAAATGGAATAAAGACCTCTATGGCAGGTTCCTCTTCAAAGGCGTCAAAGAAGCGTCCAAATTTGGCATTGATAAGACCTTTCGTCTTTATGTCGAGACCGAACACGGCAAAATGACGGTAACGAATGCAAACGCCGTGACTGCCGCAACTAAAGACAGTAGCTCAACAGGTTCCTGAGGCAGACGACAGATTGAGCAGCTTGAAAGTTTTGTTAGAGGATTTAAGTCGCTATAACGACGAAAGGCATGTTCCGAACTCGTTGAAGTACTGGAAACATATCGTCAGGCAGGCGTATACGCACCCGGGTCTTCTTGCAGTAGTAGTATTTCGCTATGGTGGGTGGGTTCGCAAATGCAGAATTCCAATCTTAAAACAAATCATGGAAGCTTATTATCACTTGGCTTATAACTGGGTTCGTTTTCGATTACAGATAGAGATACCTCGTGATACAACCATTGGCCCGGGGTTTCGAGTTGACCATTACGGTTGTATCCTGATCAATAGCCAATCGACAATTGGAAGAAATGTGACCATCAGTCAGGGCGTATTGCTTGGGGGGACCGAGACCGGCGCCCCTACTATTGGTAGCGACATCAACTGTGGTGTCGGAGTGAAAATTATCGGCGCTATAGTCCTCGGAGATTGTATGAAAATCGGTGCAGGCTCGATTGTTACGAAATCATTTGAGGGCGGTCAGATTATTGCTGGGGTTCCCGCACGCGTCTTGAGACCACTTCTGCGGTGCCCCGAGCCTAATGGATGGGTGCCGGATGCAAATTGGAAGCCGGATAACTGCTCCTGAGCATCGAAGACACGAAATACCATGTTGGAAGTCACTGACGACGTTACCGATGAACATCAAACAATTCTATGCCTAAACTAAGTGTTGTAATTCCTACTTATAATCGTAAGTTGTCACTGTTGCATACTCTGGATGCTCTCCGGAAACAGAGTTTGCCATCGGACCAATTTGAAGTCATTATCGTCTCGGACGGTTCAACTGATGGTTCTAAGGAAGCGGTAGCGGCTGAAAATTATACGTTTTCGGTTCGGTTTTTGGAGCAGGCAAACAGCGGTCCTTCCGTTGCAAGAAACTATGGAAGCGCTGAGGCGAAAAACGAAATCATAGTCTTTCTAGACGATGATATTGAGCCCGTGAGAGAATTCCTTGAAGTGCATTCTAAGCTTCAAGAAAACCGTGATGATCTCGTGGTCATTGGTCCTCAATCTATGCCGCCAAAGGAATGGTTTCCAGTATGGATCGCATGGGAACACAAAATGCTTGAAAAGCAATATGACAAATTCCGATCAGGAGAATGGTCCGCGGGCCCCAACAATCTCTATAGTGGTAATTTCTCTGTGCCACGTGCGAAACTGTTGGAAGTGGGCGGATTTGACGAACATTTTAAACGTCAGGAAGACGTTGAGTTGGGATTTCGACTGCATGGAGCGGGGCTCAAGTTTACGTTTGCTGGTGAAGCTGATGGCTACCATCGTCCTGTCAGAACTTGGAAATCTTGGTTGACAACCCCCTATCTTTACGGGGTGCGTGACGTCGAAATGAGTCGGGATAAAGGCGAAGCTACTGCAATGAATTTGGCAAAGAAGCATTTCGCCGAACGAAGCCCTGTAACTCAGAAATTGGGTAAATTGGTGATTGGAAAGCCAGTGGTTGAACCCGTGGTGATGGGTATTCTAAAGCTCGCTCCGATTGTTTTGGATAAAATTGGCATGCGCGGATTAGCGTTGAATTTGTTGAGTATACTTTTCAACTTGCGCTACCTCCAGGGTATGGCTATAGAAATCGGAGGCGCAAACAAAATGTGGGCAGCAATAGGTCAATCGTGAACGAGCCAAAACGCAAGGTTGGATTCGTGATGGAACAAACTCTGGGTCACGTAACTCATGACCGAAATCTTCGGCATTGGACTGAATTTGATGCTCGAATACAGCCCATGTGGATGCCAGTTCCTTTTGATAGTGACGACAATTGGCAAAAGATGCCGGTAATTCGCAACAACTGGACTCTGAAGGCGAGCCTCCGCGCGAAAGAACTGGTGAAAAACGCTCAAAGATCGCAGTCTTTCGATGCGTTATTTTTTCACACGCAGGTCACAGCCTTACTGTCTTCACGTTTTATGGCAAAAACCCCAACTATTGTCTCACTGGATGCAACACCCATCAATGTAGACAGCGTTGGCAGTGCTTATGACCATAAACCCAGTGGGAATCCCGTTATAGAAGCTCTGAAAAACACTCTCAATCGGAGAACTTTCCGCAGCGCAAAAGGGATTATCACTTGGTGCCACTGGGCGAAAAACTCTCTAATCGGTGATTATGGTATCCAGGGCGATAAAATCCGGGTCATCCCTCCTGGCATAGATCTTGATAAATGGCAATTCGAGCGACAGCAGACCAATAACAGTGCAACAGTGAAATTGCTCTTTGTCGGCGGCGACTTCAGACGTAAAGGGGGCTACGATCTTCTCACTGCGTTCAAAAGGGACCTTTCTGGCAATTGTGAACTTGACATCGTCACCCGTGATCAAGTGAACATTGAAGGCTTCGACAATATTCGAATTCACCATGGTCTCACTTCTAATGCACCAGAGTTAATGGCACTCTATGCAAACGCCGACATATTCGTCTTTCCAACTCTCGGCGACTGCCTGCCAATTGCGATTATGGAAGCCATGGCCGCTGAACTACCCGTAATTGCAACTAATGTCGGCGCACTCAGTGAAGAGGTAGATAATGGTATTACGGGAATTGTCGTTCCGACTGCCAATCCAGATGCCCTCTCCGCAGCCGTCATGGAATTAGTGGAAAACGAAAGCGCACGCAAGACTATGGGGCTGGCCGGACGTTCTCAGGCAATCCAGAAATTTAGTGGAGCAGTTAACTACAAAGCCGTTTTGGATACAATTCTTGGGGCGGCATCGACCTGATGAATGACAAGAACACCATTGAAATGGCAAGTCCTAAAGTACTTCTGTTGATTCCAAGTGTTGCGAAGACTGGGGTCGAAGGAGAGGTTGAGCGTAATGTACATCCAACAATGGACTATTATGCGTTGCAAGCCGCAACCAACGGAACCATAGCAGATTATTCAACTATTGAAGGATGCAGTCACTTTCTGGTGGCTTTAGCAAGGAGAGCTGGCAAAGACGCCGCGTTAGCTGCCTACGGGTTCATAAAGCGCAAGGAATTCGATGCAATTTATTCTAACGGTGAAAACGTAAGTATACCGTTGTCGGCGTTTCTACTGTTTTCGTTCAGAAGACCTGTGCACGTACTGATCGGACACCATCTGTCGCCCAATAAGAAGAAGTTCTTTCTGAAATGGTTGCAGAGTAAGATGGACTTGACCTTTGTGTACGCCAAAACTCAAGAGGAATACGCAGCTACAGTTTTAGAAATTCCTCGTGAAAAGTTGTCACTTATTCCATTCCATGCAGATGCACGGTTTTATGCGCCGATGGAACGAAGTGGGGGCACAACTGAGTATATATGTTCCGCCGGACTAGAGTGGAGAGACTATCCCACATTGATGGAAGCGATCGACGAAATGCCAGTAGAACTGCGACTTGCGGCGGCTAGTCCGTGGTCAAAACATAAAAATGAAACAGAAAATCGAAAATTGCCCGTTAATGTGACCGCTCGGCGGTATTCTTATAGGGAACTTCGAGAATTATACGCAAATGCGTTATTTGTGGTGGTACCGCTCTATGACAATGACTTTCAGGCGGGTGTGACAACCCTTCTCGAAGCCATGTCTATGGGTAAAGCCGTAATTGTAACCCGAACGGTTGGTCAAAAGGACGTTGTGATAGACGGAGAGACCGGTATCTACGTTTCTCCGGGTAATGTTGTAGAACTAAGGGCGGCTATTCAAAGGCTGATTGATAATCCTGATGAAGCATCAAGATTGGGATTGAATGCTCGAAAGGCAATTGTTGACCGCATGTCCCTCGACCACTGGTCAGAGACAATTGCAAATACTATAAAAGAATTGTGTTTGCGTAAAAATAATAATACGGGACACTAGACCCAAGCTGTGTTGACCGGAGGTCAGTAGTGCGTTTTTTACAATCGCCAATTTTCAGAACGACGATATTAGTTGCTCTGGTTGGCTCTATCATTCTCAACTTCATGCTGTGGCAGCGTAATGAGAAAAAGAGAATGCAGCTGCGAGTTAATGGATTGACTCTTACCAAGAAGGACTATCACGATTGGTTAGAGCAACACGATGGAACTAAGATGCTGGCTCTTATGACCAAGTATTATTTGCTTAAGGAAGCCGCCACTAAAGCCAATGTTGCCCCCACTGAAGCAGAGATCCAAAAGGGTCTGGACGATTATCTCGAACTAAACCCGGCACAATTGGAAACCTACAAGTCACAACCGTGGCTTAAAGTAGACGTCAAACGGGACATCGAAATGTCAATGTGCGCCGTCAATCTTACTACCAAGGATATTGGCGCCACTGATGATGAGCTGAAGAGCTTCTATGATGATTCTCCAGGTCGTTATGACACGCCTGAAAAATTCCACACGAAGATATTAAAGGGCGGCGACTCTACCACGACCGAACAAGTTAAGACGATGCTTACCCAGATCTTCAAGCCCGATCCAAATAAGCCCGGACAATTTAGGGCACCAGAAATGCAGTCCTTGCAACAACAATTCCCCAAACTCAACGTTATGTTTGGAGACGGGACGTTTGTTGTTAGAAGACCACTTCAAGGTGGCAGTGGGGATCCAATTTTGGATCAGATCGCAAGAATGAAACCAGGTGAAGTCTTGGTGATACCAACACCAAACAGTACAACTTCGCTTATTGTCGCGATGGAGTACATTGAACCGGGCAAGAAAGCCGACTTCAATGACCCTGAAGTCAAGAAGAAAGTTGCACGTGACTTTAAGGTTTCCCGTGCTCAACCTGAAAAGGAACTGCTGCGAACATTGTACGACTTATCGACTATTGAGACGGATCCGCCAGACGCCAAAAATGTAGTGGAGTACTTTCTGTTCCCAGAGAGATACCAGTTGAAGGCTCTACAACCCGGTGGGTAGAGTTAGCATAACATCGTGATATAATAAGCAGTGGGAATTTACTTCCACTGCTTTTCTATCCGTTTCCAAACTAACTTTTCGAAGACGCATCGAGCTTAATATAACATGTCTATTGAATCCTTAGACCCAATTTCTAAGAAAAAACAGGAGATTGAGAAGAAAACACAGGACAGTGAGAAGAAACCAATCTCACTAAATGGTTTTTCATTTCAATCTCTCATCCCAGCTCTACCTCTCATCGTTGCAGTTGCTCTCATGGCGATACTCTATCAAAATGCACTTCTTTGGTGGAAGTACGAATGGACACAAGAGGGTAGTTACTACGCGCACGGTATATTCATCCCCTTCTTTGTAGCTCTAATGATTTACCGGGACAAAGAGAGACTCGTCCGGTTGCCATTGAAACGGTCTTGGGTTGGCATTGTCATGGTGGTGTTCGCCATATTAATGGTGCTTGCTGCATGGTATGCAACGGTTCCGGTTACGCTTTCGATCTCGTTTATCATCATGTTGATTGGATCAACACTTTTCCTAGCAGGCAAACACGTAACCAAGGCACTGCTTTTCCCAATGTTGTTCCTCTTCACAATGATTCCGCTTGTGCCAGACCAATTGATTAACCCGATCGCATTCCCAATTCAAATGACATCCGCAAAGATGGCGGCCACAGTCTGTAATTTAATAGGATTTCCTGCTGTACGCACAGGTACTGCTATCAACATGGAGCACTACACCTGTAACGTGGAATTGCCTTGTTCTGGTTTCAAGACTCTAATTGGACTTATGGCGTTTTCCGCCGCGTTTGGATACCTGGTTGTCGCCAAGAAATCAAAACGTTGGGGGCTGTTCTTGGTTTCCCCGCCACTAGCTATCCTTGTGAACGGAATCCGAATTACAATGATTGCACTCGTCGGAGAACTTTGGGGGTTTGAACCTGCCCATGCGTTCCACGACTGGAGTGGGTTTATCGTCCTAATACTTGGGTTTATGTTCTTGTTCAGCTTTGCTCGCCTCATCAAGTGCGATAGTTTTCTGGGGATTCCATTGCAAGATCCACCACCTGTAGAACCCACTTTGGATGAATCCGGTAACCCGATCGTTATTAAATTGACTGAAGAGGAAATTAAGCAACGCGAAGCTGATTTCGACGAAAAAGAGAGACTTGCCAAAGAACAGATGATTGCTGAGATGAACCAAACGTACGGTATGCCTCGGCAAGGTTCCCTAAAATTCCTCGCCAAAGGGGTCTATCTAATTGGAGCGTTACTTCTCTTAGGAGTTGTCGCGAAAGCAAATATTCATCCGCCAAAACTCACGTATCCGCCCGTCAATGCGGCTGATGTGCCTACCGTACTGGGCAAAGAGTGGGAAATATTTGGTAAAGACATTCCTATTGCGCCAGAAGTGAAAAGCGCAATCAATCCCGCAGCATGGCTCGACCGAGACTATGTTAAGCTGGGAGTTGGATCCAGAGTGAACCTACTGCTATCTGCAGGAAATGGTAGAAAGGTCTTCCACGATCCGCATACCTGCTTCCTTGGTACCGGATACTACATGCATGACGTCGATATCGAAACAATTCAGACGGATGCAGGTCCTGTTACGGTTCAGGTGACAGAAGCTGAGGACCCAAATCACAATCGTTCTTACGTCATGTTTCTTTACGTTGTAGGTGGTCAACAGAAACAAACGACTCAACA
This sequence comes from uncultured Chthonomonas sp., assembly GCA_903886985.1. Lineage (GTDB taxonomy): Bacteria > Armatimonadota > Chthonomonadetes > Chthonomonadales > CAJBBX01 > CAISOI01. Next base: position 1,826 of record CAISOI010000696.1, on the reverse strand, counting down.
GATCAACACGTCGCTCATCTGGCAGACATTGGCAGGTGACGGCGGTAGACCCTCCTACTTCATCCGCTTCCGCCACCAGGAGATCGGCGTCACTCCGCAACGAAAAGAAGAGCTGAAAGATTTCATTCGAGCAATCTGGAAACAGATTGGCGTCCCTGTAATGAAGGGCAAACCTGCCGACCCCAACGCGAAACCTCAAATCGGTTGAGAAAGTGCCCCGGTGGACACAGTCCACCGGGGCTTGTTGTATTTTTATTTTCCTCATTGACGATCTACGAATTAATATCCGATTGGTTTTAAATAGGTTGACATCTGCAAAAAGTGTGATATACTCGACTCATATGGAATCGTTAACTTTATTTTTCGGCATGGTGGGATTACGAAAATGTTCTCGGTTATCATTCAGGATCATTTCTACAATCCGCGAAACTGTGAGCCACTTGCAGTCGTAACGCATTCAGGAACCGCCGGAATTCCGGGTGACGGACCTTATATGGTTTTGGATTTTGAAGTCGTGGATGGTGTAGTACAGCATACGTTTTACCGGACTTACGGTTGCCCATCCGCAGTGGCGTGCGGAAGCATTATTGCAGAATTGGCAATCGGTCGTGCTGTTGAAACCGTCTTAAAGATGACAGTGAAAGATATTGACTTGTTGCTGGGTGGATTGTTGCCCGAGAAGCGGCATTGTGCAGAATTGGCAATCAAGGCATTAAACCTGGCGTTAGAACGTGAAATACCTGTTTGAGGAAATGTAAAAAATTGTAATTTTGTCCTAAATGTAAGTGAATTGAGGCGATTTGATCAGGGACCCCTTGGACCCCGACCTGTGACGAAAGGCAGTCAATCGTGGCAGTTGCAAATCTTGTAGGAAGTTCCAACGGCGTATGTCCGTTTGATCCAAGTTCCACACCAGTCTATCCGCCTTCCGGCTCTTCAGCGCAGGCTGGTTGGGGTGGAGGCAGCGGACGAGGGAACGATGCGCCACCTCCCGGCGGAATGTGGGGCGGAGGCGGCGGTATTGGGGCTTTTGGAACAGCCGCCGGTGGAGGCGATTCTTGTTCAGCGCCATCTGCCGGAGGCGGCGGTTGTGACGCAAATCCTGCCACGCTAAATCCTCAATATGCTCCCACCCCAGATCCATCGACCGGCGGAATCACCAAAGACCCCGTAATCCTCCTCAAATGCAAAGACCTCGGCTTAAACATCAGCTTTTTTTACAACTCCTTAAATCAATCTGACCAATCCTGGGGATATGGGCGCAACGCTACCGTTGGCGGATGTATTGTCTCTCAAACAGGACTAGGTGCAAACGTAGTAACAATAGTTAGAGGTGACCTAACCCAGCGGCCTTTTACTGTTGTTGGAGCAAGCGGCGGTATTACTACTTATACTTCGTCCGGTTCAAATGGGGTTACGACCACCCTCAGCTACGATGGAACCAAATTTACAGAACATTTCACCGATGGGCAGAACATTGACTATAGAAATCAGGTTGCAGGCAGCGGCGGAGTAGTTACACACCAGATCACGACCATTACAAATGCGCGGGGTTTGGTCCAAACTTATAACTATTATACTGGAGCTGATCCACGTGCGGGATTACTCAGTAACATTGTCGTTCCAGATGGTCGGTTGGTAACGTTAATATACACTGCAGGAGTTGGAACTTCACTCGTCAATGCGGTTAAGGATTGGGGCGGGCGAGTATGGACGTTCCAATATGATGCCGCGAACTACTGCACAACCTACATGGGACCGTCGGGCTGTACTACTAAGTATGCCTATTCCTTAGCGAATGGCACTTACACTCATCTTTATACAAT
>CAISOI010000695.1 GCA_903886985.1 uncultured Chthonomonas sp. | reverse complement strand
CCAGCGGGGATAGATGTCTGTACTGATTCCAGAAGATAGCCGTCGAATAGATTTCCTTTCCAATTCCAAAGAGTAGACGCTTTGAATTCCATCCCGCGCAGAGTCAAATACTAGGCTCCTTCCGCTTGGATCGAAATGTGCATGTTGATCGAGATTTCCCTCTTTCATAAGTGCGCGAATATTCTTTCCGTCTCCATCACATTGATAGAGTTTTAGAATGCCGTCCTCGTGAATTGATGAATAAACGACGGTCTTCCCAGCGGGATCGAAACAGGGTTGTTGGTTAAATTGGGGGCCGGTGATAATGCGCTTGTCACTCGTTCCATCAGAATTGATCACGTGGAGATGCAAAAAACCGTCCGTACTCTTAAAGGTAAAGAAAACATAGACAATCTGTTTTCCATCAGGAGACCATCCCCCCATGTATCGTGGAGCTTTGTCAGCAGGCGTTGGAGTTATCTGGCGCAATTGAGATCCATCTGGATGAACCGCGCATAGTACAAATGCTCCCGACCGATTGGGAGAGAAGAGAATCTCCTTGCCGTCCGGCGACCATGCAAGGTTTTGCTTAAATATCCCATCCCGAGTTATTCGCTCTATGGAGGTCACTTTCAATGTAACACTACTCCGTTATTGGGCCAGCTTGTGCTAACAGATTCAAATGCGCGGCTGCACATGGCACCCCCTAGAACAGTTCGCTTAATGCTTCACCCTCGGGGGCGATCGATTGAGCCAGTAGGTCCGTCCTGGTGATTCCCATCCGCTCATAGACTGTAAGACAGAGGTCTGCCGGTTTTACGGGACGGGAAGCAGGGTATTCACCTTTGGCGTCCGAGGAACCGATGACGTTGCCACCTCTAACTCCCCCGCCGGCCAGCAATGCACTGTAACAATTATTCCAATGGTCCCGACCAGCTTTTGGATTGATCTTTGGCGTTCGACCAAATTCCCCCATCGCAACGACCAGAGTTGATTCAAGCAGACCGCGCTGTTTGAGGTCGTCTAGCAGGGCGGAAAGAGATTGATCCAGCATCCACATGTGACGTTCTTGAGTGATTTCAAAGTGGCGGTAATGCATATCCCATCCGCCATCGCCCCAATCTTCTTCCGCTTCGACATGGCTCGACCAATTTACCTGAACAAAAGGGACTCCGGATTCTATCAACCTTCGCCCCAGTAGGCAAGACTGTCCGAATCTAAATCGACCATATCGATCACGAGTGGAATCTTTCTCCTTTTCCAACTCAAAAACTGCATGTACCGCCTTATTTGAGATTAGATCAAAAGCTCTTGAATACATTGTGTCCACAATATCAGCTCCACTATGAGCAAAGAGGCCTGATTGTGCTGAATCGAGAGTTTTCAAGAACCGCTTACGCCGTTCCAATCTATCAAATGTTACGTCCTCAGGAGGTGTGATATCATGAATCTTCACTCCTTCGATTTCGTCATATTCTACGCGAAAAGGATCGTAGAGCGCACCGAGCACTCCTCCTCCTTCACCTTGCAATGGCCGATGCCCTTGATGCATTCTTCCACCGACGGTAACAAACGTACTGAGTGGTGGATGATAACCCTTTAACCTCGCCACAGTAGACCCCATACTAGGAAACACCCTGCCACCCGAAATCTCTTTACCGGTCAATGCTATCGTCCCTGCCAAACCGTGATCGTTGGT
>CAISOI010000694.1 GCA_903886985.1 uncultured Chthonomonas sp. | reverse complement strand
TGCCCCGATCTACTTTGGGCAATTCTGTCTTTGTAATCTTAGGGGCTTGATCGATATCCTTTGACGAATTGTTGCATCCGGCGGCGGTAAGTGCTGCGATACCTGCAAACGACATTGCCAAGAGGTTGGCGGATAAACGGTTGCGACGTTGATTTCCTATCATGTTGATTCTGCTTTCAAGAGTTGTAGAGACAGTAGCTGTAGGTTAGCCATTTGCAACTTAATACAAACGTGTTACCATCATATTTGAATTAGACGATCGTTTGTCCTGCAATGGCAGTGTTAACAAAAAATAAATGGGGAGGAACACTTGGCTGAGACATCGTAATATGGCATAGCGCCCAAGGATTTTGCGCCATCATGGAATGGCGGCGCGAGCGGCTTTCCTACTTTGTGGAGCGACAATTGGCAACTTATGGAGTCGTGGCAGGTGTCCTTCTTCTTGTTATTGTGGTTGCGGCTGCAATTGCTTTCGCGGTTCAGGCTGAGTCTCATATAGTCAAGTTTCGAGAAGAGAACCATACAAATTTTTCGAGCGGTGAACCGAAATGAATTCGGAGAGTAATATCAGCGACAAGGCGATATTGCACCAGTTTGGATACACCCAGCAACTACTGAGGGACATGGGTGGCTTCTCGAATTTCGCCGTTTCCTTTTCCGTAATCTCGATACTAACTGGTGCAGTGACTCTCTACGGGCAAGGGTTAACTTCCGGTGGTCCGGTGGTCATGGGTATCGGGTGGCCCTTGGTCACGCTATTTGTTCTCTGTATTAGTGCTTCCATGGCTGAGCTAGCTTCTGCGATACCCACTTCTGGTGCGCTTTACCACTGGGCGTCGCTGCTAGGCGGATCCGGTTGGGGCTGGATAACTGCCTGGCTGAATTTGATAGGACTTGTAGCAACTGTCGCGGGAATTGATTATGGAGCAGCTCAGTTCTTGGCTCCCCTCGTGAATGTTAAGGACACGCCCTTAAACTTACTATGGTTGTTTGGGCTGATCGTTTTGTCGCAGGCAATCATGAACCACATTGGAATTCGAGTGGTAGCCAGACTCAACAATTATAGTGCGATTTATCATATTGCTGGCGTTGCGGTCATTGTCGTCGCGCTCCTATTATTCGCCCCGAAGCAACCAGTTGCATTTCTCTTCACGAAAACCTTTACCACAATCACTGATAAGCCATACTGGATTTGTTTCTTGAGTGGGTTACTGCAGGCGCAGTGGACATACACTGGATACGATGCTTCTGCACACACTATCGAGGAAACACGTGACGCCCGCGTGCGTGCACCGTGGGGGATATATCTGTCGGTAGCAGTCTCGGGATTTTTTGGATATATCATGCTTGCCCTCGTCACTCTGTCAATCAAGGATCTGGGAAAGACAGCCGCTGCATCGAATCCGTTCACATACATCTTTGAGCAGGCACTCGGCGGTACTTTCAGCCATGTCATTACTTGGATAGTCACGATAGCCATGTGGTTTTGCGGACTAGCTTGTGTGACCTCCACTTCAAGAATGATTTTCGCATTTGCCAGAGACAATGGCTTGCCCGGATCGCGATGTTGGGGAACTGTCAGCAAGAAATATCGAACTCCTGCAAATGCTGTTTGGTTAGGCTCATTTTTAGCAGTATCGCTTCCTGTGGTGATACTGGCGATAGTGAGAATGGATGCAGATAAGATGGGAAAACTCTATCCAGCTGTAACGGGGATAAGCACTGTTGCACTCTATATCTCCTACGGTCTGCCCCTGATGTTAAAAGCGATTGCGATCAGGCAGGGGAGGTGGACTAGTCGAACGGATGGTCCATGGAGCCTGGGAAACTGGAGCCTGCCAATTTTGTACATCAGTTTGGTCTGGATAGCATTAATATCGGTGCTCTTCGTTCTGCCACCAAATGACTTGACGGGGTATATTTTTGGTGGGACGCTCGGTGTATTGGCAGTGCTCTACATGCTGACCGCTAAAGGGAAGTTTAGAGGACCAATCCCGCAGGCGGAATCTGAAGAAGCAATACTGGAAATGGAAGCTGAGTTTGAACAGAGTTCGTTGGATCACGGGAGATGACGAATGAATGCTAGGGATGTTAAAACCTCCGATGACGCGCGTAAGATTGTTGAAGAACGGGACCTGAATTATGTCAAGGTCGGGGCATTTGACCTTGATGGAGTTTTACGCGGTAAGTATATATCGCGAGACAAGTTCTTCTCTGCCCTTGATTCAGGTTTTGGGTTTTGCGATGTAGTTCTTGGCTGGGATATGAACGATCAGACTTACGATAACGTGGAATTTACCGGATGGCATACCGGCTTTCCTGATGCGGTGGTCAGGGTAATTCCTGAAACCTGTCGTGATGTTCCTTATGAGCCAGGAATGTTGCTGTTTCTCGGAGAGTTTGCAAATTCAGCTGAATCCATCTGCCCTAGAGCCGTTCTCAGACGAGTAATTAAGAGAGCGGAAGCGCTGGGATTGTTTGCGTTTGGCGCAATCGAATATGAGTTCTTTGTATTTGAAGAGACGCCGCACTCAGTTCGTGATAAGGGTTATGCGAACATGAAGCCAATGACACCCGGCTCTTTCGGATATTCTGCATTGAGGAACTCGGCAGGTTTTGAGTTTCATAAGGCACTTCTGGATATGGGGCTTCAGATGGACACGCCAATCGAGGGGCTTCACACGGAGACGGGGCCAGGAGTTTTGGAAGCAGCAATTACAGTGGATAAAGTCCTCAATATGGCGGACAAAGCTGCGCTTTTCAAAACGTTTGCGAAAGTGATGGCTCAACGAAATGGTTTGATGGCTACTTTTATGGCCAAGTGGTCGCCCAACGAAGCAGGTCAAAGTGGCCACATTCATCTCTCCCTGAAGGATGGGGCTGGGATTCCGTTATTCTATGATAGTTCTGCGCCAAAAAATATCAGTAAGACAATGCGCCATTTTGTCGGCGGTCAACAGAAACTGATGCCGCAAATTCTTGCAATGGTTGCGCCAACTATAAACTCATACAGCAGATTAGTGCCAGGATATTGGGCGCCGACAAATGCCACGTGGGGGATTGATAATCGTACTACTGCACTAAGGGCAATTACAGGCTCGGCAAAATCACAGCGGGTTGAATACCGTGTTGCGGGCGCAGATGGAAATCCCTACCTGGCTTTGGCTGCTGCGCTAGGCTCAGGGATTTGGGGCGTTGAGAATGAGATCGAGCCGGACTTGCCGCTTACTGGAAACGCATATGAGGCCGAGGTGCTACCCGAGCGGAAACTGCCCGCAACCTTGTGGGATGCAGCTCAGTCGCTAAGAGCGTCGAGTGCTGGGAGATCCCTCTATGGAGATTCTTTTGTTGAGCATTTCGCCGCTTCTCGGGAGTGGGAAGAACGTGAGTTCCGTAAGCACGTTACAGACTGGGAATTACAACGGTATTTTGAGATCATTTAAGGAAAAATACGAGGTTTAAAGTGATAGAGAGAATCATATCTCCGATTGACGGCAGTGTCTATTTGGAAAGAGAATTGCTGGGCGGAGGCATTGTCGATGCGCTTGTAGAACGCGGTAAAGAGGCGCAACTTGATTGGAAGTGCGTACCGATAGAAGAGCGAAGTGAGATATGTCGCCGTTTTGTTGAGATAATGGTTGAGCAAAAAGAGGAATTGGGGGCTGAGATTACCCATATGATGGGCCGCCCCGTAAGGTATTCCACAAATGAAATTGTTGGTATGGCAGACCGCGCCTTCAAAATGATTGATATGGCTCAGTCGGCACTTGCGGACATACAGCTCGATGTAAAAGATGGATTTTCTCGGTTCATTAGAAGAGAACCGCTTGGGTTAATATTTGCCATAGTGCCATGGAACTACCCATATCTTACTGCCATAAACACACTTGTACCTGCGATTATGGCGGGCAACAGTGTGTTGTTGAAACACTCCCCCCAGACTATGCTCTGCGCGGAACGTCTCTATTCTGCATTCCATGAGGCGGGATTGATGGAAGGAGTTTTTCAATATCTGCATGTCGATATCGATGATACGAAGCGGATAATCGAATCTCCATTAGTAGATTTTGTTGCATTTACTGGGTCGGTGGCAGTTGGTCATGAAATACAAAGAGCCGTTGCGGATCGTTTCATCGGTGTAGGACTAGAATTGGGAGGAAAGGACGCTGCATATGTTCGCGCAGATGCCAATCTTGCTCATGCGGTCGAGAATGTGATTGATGGAGTGATGTTCAATTCAGGTCAATCTTGCTGCGCAGTAGAACGAATCTACGTACATGCCGATGTCTACGATGAATTTGTTGCGAGTGCTGTCGAGTTAACAAATACATACGTCCTTGGAAATCCGTTAGAAGCTCAGACGACTATTGGCCCAATGGTTCGTGCGTCGTCTGCAGACTTTGTTCGGTCACAGATTGCTGAAGCGGTTACAAATGGAGCTAAAGCTTTGATTGATGAATCGCTTTTCCCACTTTCAGAAGCTGGTACACCTTTCTTTGCTCCTCAATTGTTGGTGGATGTTGACCATTCCATGCGGATCATGACCGAAGAGAGTTTTGGACCAGTCGCGGGAATTATGAAAGTGCATTCTGATGAAGAAGCTGTGCGGCTTATGAACGATTCAGCATTCGGCTTGACTGCTTCTATTTGGACTTCTGATGCTGAATCGGCTCTTAGGCTCGGGGATCA
>CAISOI010000693.1 GCA_903886985.1 uncultured Chthonomonas sp. | reverse complement strand
ATCATGTGTGGTTGGGACAGTAGTGACTGTCGAGCAGCACGTTCAGAGATCGTCGCGAGTGTTTTGGGGGAATCCATCAAGTGTATTTCTCCTTTTGCCAAGATTGGTTTAAGCATAGGAATTTCTAGGATCGTAAGAAGGGCTTGGTTATTAGAATCTAACGAAAAAAAAAGACAAGCTGGCGGGTTTCTCTTAGGATAGCAGTTTGGATTGCAGTGTTACAAATTTTGACAAACTACCTACCGAAGATACACGCTCAGTCCCACACGTTCAATATGCTCAAGCAACGGCTGAAACTCAATGGCGGACAGAGCCAGAACGTCAAACTTGTATGGTAACGGAAGCTCTTCCAATTCCGAAGCAATGGAAGCGGCTTTGAGTTCGTCTTCAACTCCTACAAGTGCCAAATCTATGTCAGATGAAGGAGAATATGTCCCCATCGCCCTTGAGCCAAAAAGAATAGCTCGTGTCATGGATGGATGCTGCCGAAGAACGTTGAATATCTGCTCCCACTGGATTTCAGATATTCCTGTGGATTCAATTAATCGGTTGTCTGTTTGGATAGCCATAGGTTTAGCCCATCAAAGGATGAAAGGTACTGATCTCGAATAGCTGCTACTGCAGAATGGAAGGTTTTTGAACTGTAGGTATGAGAGAGCAGATTTCGATAATCGAGCATGGCGATCCATACCTCTGCATCGGAGATGACCTTCGCCGCAAATGCCTCTTTGATTACAGTACGTGGTGTAACGGGGTCAATGACAATCCCGCTGAACTCCAAGTAGTCCTTTAAGGTCTTCCATGCAAGTTCCAACACGACCTCAAAACGTTGAATAGTTCCTTCTTTCTCTAGGTCGGACAAGTTCTCAATACCCCTAGAGAATGGCTCGTGAAGGAGTTCTACCGCCTTTTGGAAGTTCTGATATCGCTGCTTCCAACGTATGTCTCTGTATTCATTTGTATTTTCGACGTTCATTAGAAAGTATCGTACCTTAACCGCGACTACATCGCAAAACGCTTTTTAACTATTCCGAGGTCCATTTTCCAACATCTCCACTGCTTGATCAAACGATCCTGCGCGGACAACATCTCCCGCATTCACAAAGAATATCTCATCCGCATTTTTTATGGTATTGAGCCGATGGGCAATTATAACGAGAGTGGTTTCCTTCGGTAATTTTCCGAGAATTTCCTCGAGTAGTTGCTCTGTTATGGTGTCAATATTGGCGGTCGCCTCGTCCAGAATTAGTAATTCAGGATGGCGCAACGTTGCACGCATGAATGCGATCAACTGTTTCTGTCCCAAACTCAAACTCGCCCCACCATCGGTAATTGGTGTATCCAACCCGCTCTCAAACCTTGCTAAGAGTGCGTCTAACCCTTCCTTCACTAATATGGCAGCAAGTTCGTCCGTACCAAGATTTTGAAATTCCTCGTTCCCGTACAGGATGTTATCACGAACTGTCCCAGAAAACAGAATGGGATCCTGAAGAATAAATCCGATTTTCTTGGTTCTCTCGGCACAAGGATAGGAACGAATGTCCTTTCCGGAAAGCATCACACTGCCTCCAGTCGGATCATATAGCCGCATAATAAGAGATGCCGTTGTCGTCTTGCCACCACCCGTCGGACCTACCAATGCATATGTCTTGCCTCGTTCCATCCGAAACGAAACGTCATTTAACACGCGTTTACCGTTTGGGTACATGAAACCAACATGGTCAAATTCTATCAGTGCTGAAGTTTCGACAGCATCACGAGAAGGGATTATCGCGAGATCGGTCTCCATGGCAAGTATCTCTGAAATACGATCCCAGCCCGCCATGGAAGTCTGAAGGTCCGACCATAGAGATGCCATCTGCCGCAACGGATCATAAAAGCGAGTGACATATACAAGGTAACTAATCAGCAGTCCAAAAGTGAATTGACCCTTTGAGATGAGAAATAGCCCGTAAGTGATCACTATTAGTGTGCCAAGATTCGATGCCAAATCAAATATGGGCACGTACGTGTTGTTTGCTATTCCAGCGGTAATAGCTGCACGGTAGTTGTTCTCGTTAACTTCGATAAATCGGTTGCGGAAATAATCGCGACGATTGAAGGCAATTATCACCCGGAAATTCTCAAGGCTCTCCTGAATCTCTGAACTCAAGCTGCCAAGCGCTTGCATATTCTTGAGGTTCTTGCTCTTTATCCATGCGGAAGTGAGCCGGATCAAAACGAAGAGCCCTGCCGCTGGAATAAGTGCGGCTGAACCGAGCCGAGTATTCACTAGCAGCATCGCAATTACTGCACCAATAACGATGAAGACATTCCCTACAAACATCATCAGCGATCTTGAGAAAAATTGATTTAGTTTGTCTGTATCGTTGTTGATCCTCGAGATCAGGTCTCCTGCCTTGTTCTCGCTGAAAAATGCAACTGGAAGTTCTTGAAGTTTGTTGAATAGTGAGTTTCGGAGCCTGAAGAGAATGCGCTGACCAACAACGCCCATGACGCGCCGTAAAATGTAGCCGGAAATAATTACCCCGATAAACGTCGCCGCCAGATATCCTGTGTATATCACCACTCCATGGAATCTATGAGTGACTATGTACTTGTCTACGGCGGTTCCCGTTATGATTGGCGCGAGGATGGTTAAACCGGAATTTATCAGGATTGCAAAAAAAGCAATCAATAAATTGCTGCGCTCAGGATCAATAATGGGCCAGAGTTTCTTGAGCGCTATCAGCAGGCTATCGGTCTTGGCCGTAGGGT
>CAISOI010000692.1 GCA_903886985.1 uncultured Chthonomonas sp. | reverse complement strand
CATGGAATTTCAATCGAAGCAACCTGAATTCCAATTAGCTCACACCCAGCAAAGATTTTTATATGTAAACAAGCAGATGGCTTCTAACCGCAATCGGTATGTCCCACTCACTGGCGACCCTGTGTTATTGGGCAAGTCCCATCGTTGTCCATACACAGTCATTGACATACTCGGTAAAATAAGTCATCGCAGAAATCTACCTTGGGCATTAGCCCAAGGCCGCTCAGCACAAATTTGGCAATGCTGTTATAAATTGCCTCTATGAATTGCCTCAAGAGTTTCAGATTCTATAACTAACTGCAAATCAGGAGATACATGCATTGCTAAGATTTACGCAGTCCCTTTCGCGCACAGTTCGAACGCTTACCTCCATCATTGCGTTTGGTGTTGTCACAGTCCAACTATCTGCCCAAACTCCAAATAGTGCACCTTCGCAAGCGACCAAAGCAAAGGCAGTATTTGTCGATGGACAGGCGCAGGTAGTCCCGGAATTTGCAGACTCAAAAGAATGGATTCGCGAGCATCTGTGGGTAGAAACCGAATTTGATTCGGATCACAATGGCAAAAAAGATCGCGTACATGTCGATGTCACACGACAGCGACAGACCGAAACAGACGGGCTGCATGTTCCTGTGATATATCAGTCATCGCCCTATTTTGCTGGGACCGCGAATGGCGGAGCCATTCTCCACGATGTCCATCAAGAGCTTGGCGATGTGCCGCCACCCCGCACGACGCATCCGTCCATCCGTTTCGAACCAAATCGGACGATCATATCCAATTCCCTTGTTTCTACCTGGGTTCCACGTGGCTTTGCAGTCGTGCATTCCGAAGCTCCCGGCACGGGAATGTCCCAGGGTAGTCCGACAGTCGGTGGCGCGCCAGAAAGGCTCGCACCCAAGGCAGTTATTGACTGGCTATGTGGTCGAGCAAAGGGCTACACCACTGCGGACGGAAATGTCCAGGTATTTGCTAAATGGTGCAGCGGAAAGGTCGGTATGACGGGTACTTCTTATGAAGGAACGCTTCCAGTCGCAGCCGCCACCACTGGCGTGAAAGGCTTGGAAGCCATTATTCCCATCGCGCCGAACACATCCTATTATCACTATTACCGATCCAATGGACTTGTTCGCCACCCAGGTGGCTGGCTCGGGGAAGATATCGATTCCCTCTATGATTTTATCAATAGCGGCGATCCGGCTGGTCGCGAAAACTCTAACAAACTCTATCGAGACGGAGAATTTGCGAAGGGCCAAGACCGACGAACGGGCGATTACAACGCATTCTGGGCAGAGCGCGACCTATTGCGATATGTTGGCGGTATCAAGTGTGCGGTTCTCATGGCGCACGGGTTCAACGATTGGAATGTCGTACCGGAGCACAGTTTCCGAATCAGCAACGCCATCAAAGGCAAGGTCCCGCTCATTCAGTATTATCATCAGAATGGACATGGCGGAGATCCCCCATTCGAACTCATGAATAAGTGGTTCAGCCGATTCTTGTATGACGTTCACAACGATGTCGAAAATGGGCCGAAGGCATATATAGTTCGTGAGCGTGAGCCGGGCGCACCTCGCACCAGAACGTCAATAGCTCCTACTCCGTATGCCGATTTCCCAAATCCTGAGGCAGCGCCGGTCATACTCAAGCCATCCGCAGGTGGAAACAAATTGGGAGCGCTCGTTAATGCCACATCGTCGAAACAAGGCACGGAAGAGTTGGTGGACGATGTCTCCATCGATGCGCCAGCCCTTGCTCTCGCCGAAGATTCGCCAAACCGATTGATCTATGCTCTTCCAGAATTAAAACAGCCGTTGCATCTCTCAGGAGTTTCTCAGATCACCATTCGACTGGCATCCAGTGCGCCAGCCGCCAATCTGTCCGTCTATCTGGTTCAATTACCATGGACAACAGGTCCTATCGGTACCCAGAATCTCATCACTCGCGGATGGGCGGATCCCCAAAATTACAAATCGCTCAAAAAGGGTGGCGATTACCACTCCATGGAAAAGGGAGTGCCGCTAAAGCCGGGCGAGTTTGTCACGATGACATTTGATCTTCAACCAAAGGATCAGATCATTCCGGCAGGAAAACGAATCGCTTTGATGATTTTGTCCAGCGACAAAGATTTCACACTCTGGCCCAAGGCGGGCACGAAATTGACTGTTGACTTGGACGCCACGACCATTCGAATTCCAGTGGTCGGTGGAATTGCCGGGCTAACGAAGGCACTCTCGAGTGCGCCAGCATCCAAGTAGCAGTTGCATAAACACGTAGCACAAATAAAGGCATCTCCACCTTCCAGTGGAGATGCCTTCTATTTGTCTAACTTTTACTTTCGCATCAGATCAAGAAAGATCGAATCTGTCCTGATTCATTACCTTTGTCCATGCAGCGACAAAGTCGTAAATGAACTTTGTCTCAGCGTCCCCACAGGCATAAACTTCCGCAAGCGCCCGTAATTCCGAATTGGAACCGAATATCAGATCGACACGCGTGCCGGTCCATCGAAGATCACCAGTTGTCCGATCGCGTCCTTCATAATGGTCCCCTGCTGCACTCCATTTGGTGCCGAAATCCAGGAGATTGACAAAGAAGTCGTTCGTGAGGGCGCCCTGGCGAGTGGTTAAAACACCGTGATGTGAACCATCATAGTTAGTCCCTAACACACGCATACCGCCAATAAGTACGGTCAATTCCGGAGGTGTGAGATTGAGAAGCTGCGCCTTATCAATTAGCAATTCCTCAGCCGTCGCCTTATGAGTACCTTTCAGGTAGTTTCGGAAACCATCTGCAATAGGTTCCATCGCTTCAAATGACTCCACGTCTGTCTGTTCGGCTGTTGCATCGCCCCGCCCAGGAACGAAAGGCACAGTGATGGGATGCCCGCCATTCTTTGCGGCAGTCTCAATGCCGGCACAACCTCCCAGAACGATAAGATCAGCGAGCGAAACCCTCTTTCTATCCCGTTGAAAACCATTGAACTCAGACTGAATTTGCTCGAGCAGACTCAATACCGTTGCCAGCTGAGCGGGATTGTTCACTTCCCAATCCTTCTGAGGAGCAAGCCGAATCCGGGCACCATTTGCACCGCCTCGTTTATCCGAACCACGGAATGTGGATGCGGATGCCCAAGCAGTCGAAATGAGCGAGGAAACAGGAATTCCTGAGTCGAGTATTCTCGCTTTTAAAGCGGCAACGTCCGCGTCGTCAATTAACGGGTGATCCACGGCTGGAATTGGATCCTGCCAGATCAACTCTTCCGCCGGAACTTCTGGACCGAGATAACGAACAATTGGTCCCATGTCGCGGTGAGTCAACTTGAACCATGCCCGCGCAAAGGCATCTGCAAACTCTTCAGGATTTTCAAAGAAATGCCGAGAAATTTTCTCATATTTAGGATCTACCCGAAGCGCAATGTCCGACGTCAACATTGTTGGAGCATGGCGTCTAAATGGGTCATGCGCATCAGGGATGGTCGCTGCCCCGGCTCCATCTTTGGGGGTCCACTGATTTGCACCTGCCGGGCTCTTGGTGAGTTCCCACTCATATCCGAAGAGGTTCTCGAAATATCCATTGCTCCACTGAGTCGGCTTTTGGGTCCACGTGACTTCCAATCCGCTGGTGATAGTGTCCCCCGCGCATCCCGCACCATAGCTATTCGCCCAGCCAAGTCCCTGTGCTTCGATTGGAGCAGCCGCTGGCTCCGGGCCGACAAATTGAGTAGGATCGGCGGCACCGTGCGTTTTGCCAAAAGTATGTCCGCCTGCAATGAGTGCGACGGTTTCGTAATCGTTCATTGCCATTCTCTTGAATGTTTCACGAATATCGCGTGCCGAGCCTAAAGGATCTGGTTGACCATTCGGTCCTTCTGGATTAACATATATCAGACCCATTTGGACAGCTGCCAGTGGGTTTTCGAGGTCACGGTCACCCGAATAGCGTTTGTCACCCAGCCAAACCGACTCGGCTCCCCAGTAAACGTCCTCGTCCGGCTCCCAGAAATCTTCACGACCTCCACCGAATCCAAACGTCTGTAAGCCCATCGATTCGAGAGCGCAATTGCCCGTCAAAACAAAGAGGTCAGCCCACGACAGCTTGCGACCATATTTCTGCTTGATGGGCCAGAGGAGTTGACGAGCTTTGTCAAGGTTTCCGTTATCTGGCCAGCTATTCAGGGGTGCAAATCGTTGATTGCCACGTCCCGCCCCACCTCGACCATCTGATAACCGATAGGTACCTGCGCTGTGCCACGCCATTCGAATGAAGAATGGGCCGTAGTGCCCGAAATCCGCTGGCCACCAATCCTGAGATGTCACCATCAATGCATAGATGTCTTGCTTAACTGCTTCGAGATCGAGCGATTTGAAAGCCTCGGCATAATCAAATGTGCTGTCCATCGGATTTGACAGCGACGCGTGTTGACGTAAAATGTCCAACCGCAACAGATTTGGCCACCAATCTCGATTGCGTGTTCCGCCCCCGGCGGTCTGGTTGAGAGTGCTGCCGCTGAATGGGCAGCCGGATGGTCCGTCATTCGATAACAAATCTTGAGTCATATTCTTCTACTGACCTTTCGTTCTAAAAAATACGCTTTGAGAACAAATACGAGTGCATTCACAGCTATGTTGCGATTTCTAACACGGTCTGGATGAACGGTTCACAACAGTGATCCCGCCATCACGACGCAATTCTTTAAATATACAAATCCTTATTCCCGCCCCATGATGCCTCTCCCTGCAAACTCCTTTCGCAGGAATCACGAAATAGTGCGGTGAACTCAATACAAAATCCGTTCGCTCTCATATTTGAGCGATTTCATGCAACTAATCCCGGACACTGCCGCCCGGCATATCTCTTTTACGCATTGACCGGGAGAAATATCTTATGCCAACCAATCAGATTGATCGTCGTAAATTCCTAGCTTTTGCCGGCAAAGGACTTGGTCTCGCGGCCTTAGCTTCCCCCACCGTCGCTGCGATGCTGGAATCGACTAACTCTGCAGCCTCCGCCATTGCTCACCTTACTCCCGAACAGGCGGCAAAGGAAGAAGATTTCTGGTTTGAAATCCAACGCGCATTCTCAGTGACACGTGGAATAATCAACTTAAATAACGGCGGTGTGTCCCCCAGTCCAAAGATTGTGACCGAGGCAATGGTCCGCTATTCCTGGCAACAAGAGGACGCAACCGCCTATACCATGTGGCAAATACTGGA
This sequence comes from uncultured Chthonomonas sp., assembly GCA_903886985.1. Classification (GTDB taxonomy): domain Bacteria; phylum Armatimonadota; class Chthonomonadetes; order Chthonomonadales; family CAJBBX01; genus CAISOI01. The sequence continues at coordinate 1,224 of CAISOI010000692.1, read as the reverse complement.
GCCTCAGACCGAAACGGTTCGAACTGGTCTCGCGGAATTATTCGGATGTGACCGCGAAGAGATTGCGATAACTCGGAATGCTTCTGAATCGCTGGAAACACTTCTGCTGGGATTCGATCTGAAGCCAGGCGACGAAATATTGACCACCACTCAAGACTATGGCCGTATGCTAATGACAATGCGACAACGGGAACAGCGCGAAGGTATTAAGCTCAACCTCATCAAAATACCGGTGCCACCGAAGAATATCAACGAAATTACGACCGCCTTTGAGCGCGCCATTACTCCCCGTACGCGGCTCATACAGATAGCGCATCAGATCAACCTGACGGGCCAGATAACTCCTGTGAAGGCCGTTTGCGATATGGCGCGAAAACATGGCGTCGAGACAATTGTAGACGGCGCACACTCTTTCGCCCAATTCCATTTCAAGCAGTCGGATCTCGGATGCGACTATTTCGGCACAAGCCTGCACAAGTGGTTGTATGCCCCCAAAGGCACGGGAATGCTCTATGTCAAACGAGACAAAATCGAGAAGATATGGCCACTCTTTGCCGCCGATAAGAAATCACAGTCGGATATCCGCAAATTTGAAGAGATCGGGACACACTCCGCGGCCCCCAAACTTGCCATTGGCGAAGCACTCTTGTTTCATGGCGGGATCGGCAGCCAACGAAAAGAGGCTCGACTAAGATACCTCTCTCGCTATTGGATGGACCGCCTTAAAGATGTCCCGAAAGTTCATTTCAATACTTCGATGGACCCAAAACAGATGTGCGCCATCGCGAATGTGCAGGTTGAAGGGTTGGACCAAGGGAAAATTGGAACCTATTTGTTTGAGAAACACCATATATTGGTTACACCGATAGTTCACGAAGAGTTTCAAGGGCTGCGCGTAACCCCAAATGTCTACACCACTTTGCCAGAGCTGGATCGATTCTGTGAGGTGATGGTGTCCATAGCGCGAAAGGGAATCCCTGCAATATAGTGGGTAACTTTTAGTGAACCGATTACAATGATGAACAGGATAGTCTTAATCCTGAATTTCGATGTTTTCCACGTTGTTAGAAATGTTGTTGTTGAACAAGGACGGAGCAGCAAATGGGACTTTCGTATGGAATAGTCATTGGTGCGTTGCTGGTAATAGGTGGCGCAATTGCAATGAAGAAACAGGTACCGGCAGCGAAAGTTATGCTCAGTATAGGGATAGCAATCCTTCTATTG
>CAISOI010000691.1 GCA_903886985.1 uncultured Chthonomonas sp. | reverse complement strand
CTCGGTTCAAAATCTCGGGCACCAACTTCTTGAACATCACCACGGTCTCGGTCATATCAACTTCAATATTGAGAGTAACGTGTGGGGCAGTGAATCGCGACTTCGAAACATTATCCGCCACCATCTTCTTGAGGCCCTTGAACGGTATGACGCGTGCAAATGATGGCGAGCCGTCAGTAAACGCGAGAACTGTCGGTCCTGAAGCGTGCGTGCGCACTGCGTCGGCATGTATTCGGCTTCCGGGCAGTCCAAGAGATAAACCCCCGAGATCAACTCCCAAATCTGCTGCGATTCGCGCAGCTAATGGAGTAACCTTCAGGCGAACATCGTCAGAAGGAGCCGTATTGCTATTCAGAAAAGCAAGAACATCTCGCTCAACTACACGGCCATCCACTCCAGTCCCTAAACCACTAAGGAGCTGAATATCCAAACCCTTTTCATCAGCAATCCTTCGCGCCCGTGGTGATGCAATGACAGGATCGTTCGAGGATTCAGTGACTCGTTTATTCACAACGGGTGCCGCAGGGAGTGAAACTTGTTGTAAGGTATTTGAACTGTTATCGACCGCAATAGGAATATTTGCAGTCGTATCTGAGATCAAGCGGCTAATATCTTCGTCTGCAGTTCCGAATACGGCGATTGGGCTATTGACTGAGACTATTTCGTCAGGCTGAGCAAGAATCTTGCGCAATATTCCTGCTTGCTCCGCCTCGACTTCAAAGTTAGCTTTGTCAGACATAATTTCGACAAGTTTCTCACCAACTTGAACATTATCGCCTACGACTTTGAACCAACGAACTACAGTACCTTCCTCCATACTCTGTCCAAGTGTTGGCATGTTGAAGAAGAACGCCATGTTATATCAATTCCCCTCAGTGCGCTATTCCGCACAATCAATTCTTGTTAATAGATTACCCGACCCGTAAAGTGTCTGAGGCTCTGGTGCATTAACCTGGGTCCCTGGAATGATATTGATGCAGTGAGCGTAAGAGACCATTCGAATCATAATCACACAGCTCTCCGAAAAAAAGTGTGGTATCGTAAATCTAATAATTCGCGGAGCCAACCATGTTTGACCTATTAAAACCTTCAGAAACGCGTTCACCAATTACCATTGATGGTGGCTGGGGAACTGAATTTCAAAAACTAGGAATTCAGTTTGAAGGTGGATCGGATGTCGTGACATTGAGTCATCCTGAGGAAGTGCAGCGCCTCGCATCCGTCTATGCAAGGCTAGGTTGTAAGATTGTTTTAACCAATACCTTTGGTGCTAACAGATCCAGATTAGAGTCAGCGGGGATCACCAACGAAATTGCGCGCATCAATCGTCTTGGAGTTGTACTATCCCGAAGAGGCGTTGAGGACAGAGCAAAAGTAATGGCAACCATTGGTCCTACAGGCTTGCATATCGGGACACCGAAAACTGACTTCGAGTCGATTTACTCCGAACAAATTGAACACCTGATCGACGCTGTGCCTGACGGCTTTGTCATTGAAACGATGACGAATCTGACCGAAGCGATTGCAGCTCTTGAAACTTGTGTTGCTACTGGTCTACCTACGGTGGTTAGCATGACAGTGGGTCTGGGCGACCAACCCTTTAACCTCTTAAGCGGCGAAAGAGTTGAAGAAGCAGCCGTTGAACTTGCCAATGCGGGAGCTTCTGCGGTTGGATTGAACTGCATGGATTCGATGTTTATGAGCCGCGGAATACAACTGATGCAAGAGGTTATTGACATCCCCATATGGGCAAAACCAAATGGAGGTATACCTATTCTTCTGGATGGCGTCGCTTTTTACGGGGTGACTCCTGAGGCATTTGTTGCGGATTGTATGAGTTTGATCTCAGATGGTGCAACCTTTGTTGGGGGCTGTTGCGGGATCGGGCCCGCACACGTAGGGCTTCTAGCAGCAACGCTGCGTTAAGAGGTGCTATGCTGGAAATTGCATCACCATCAGTTTGAGTTCGGTCATTTCTTCTATAGCATATGATATTCCTTCTCGACCCAATCCTGAGTTCTTGATTCCACCGTATGGCATAGAGTCAGTCCGGAATGTCGGCACATCGTTGACGACTATTCCTCCGGCATCAATGTCATGGAACGCTCGTAGTGCATTATCCATATTGTGAGTAAATACTCCAGCCTGTAGCCCGAATTGTGAATCGTTTACCATTTTAATCGCGTCAGAGTATTCATCGAACGATTCTACTACTACCACCGGACCAAAGGCTTCTTCTGAGTAAATCTGTTCATCATGAGGAACGTCGACCAAAACTGTTGGAGTGACCATTCGTCCATTGCGATTACCAGAGACCAACGACTTTGCACCATTTTGCAGGGCGCTTTGAATCCAGGAATCGATGCGCATTGCCTCGCGATCAT
>CAISOI010000690.1 GCA_903886985.1 uncultured Chthonomonas sp. | reverse complement strand
GTCTTGGGAGGGGTTCGGTTAATTTCATCAGCGAGAATGATCCCCGCAAAGATGGGGCCGCGCTTCAGGTTGAACTTACCCAATTCAGGATCGTACACGTTTGTTCCGATAATGTCCGATGGCATTAGGTCCGGGGTGAACTGGATTCGGTGGAATGAGATGTCGCAGATGGTTGCGAAGGTGCGAACAGCAAGCGTTTTCGCGATTCCCGGTACGCCCTCTAAGAGTACATGGCCATTGGCGAGAAGGGCGACCGTGAGCAATTCGATGAGTTCGTCTTGCCCGACGATGGCTTTCGCCATCTCATTGGCAATTGCCTCCGTCATTACGGATACTCGGCTCCGCTCAGGTAAGGGTATTGGTGCGATTACCGGTTCATCGGGGGTAATGGTTTCTGCATCCGGGACAAATTCAAACTCGCTCAATATTCTCTCCCAAACTATCCTGTTTTCACTGTCTTAATGTACCCATCCAACTCTCGACCTAATTCAAGCGCTTCTGCTTCCATCGACTTGATGGTCTTTTTGTTACCGCTCCTCTGTGCTTCCGCAGTAACCATAAATCGATCACATCTTTGCAGAAGTCCAAATAATTGGCTCGCATCCCATCCATATCGCGTCGCAGAGAGTTTGCAAATCTGTTCGGTCTCCGCATTTTCGGGAGCATCTACCTTGCGAGCAATATCCTTCAGAAAGGCAGACTTAAGAGTCTCTACCGCAAAATGGGGTGCTCTTGCGCGGCGATACAGTCCCGCCATTGAGCTGATGTATTCCGTGGTCGACCGAATTCTCGCTGGTTCGAGCTCTTTTGGGGTGCCAAATCGACGGTTACCGATAATAATATATATCACAAGACCACAGACAAGATACCACGTCAGCATTCTAAATGAGGGACCAATCAGGCTCCATATGGATTTCGAGTTTACGTCGGTGTCCGATCCAAAACCCTGATGATATTCATCGAACAGAACGCGCGGGAATTTTCCGGATGCATGTTTCTGAGCGATGTTAAGTAAGAATACTGCATTGTCCGCGCTGGAAATTCGGCTGTTTTGAAACCCTACTGAGTCCGCAACCATAATCACACGGCCTTTTTTCTCTTTCCAGGTGACTGCGTAAGGGCGATTCTTATCTCCAATAATTACCGTGACTTCTTCTGGCTTCTCAATAAGGAGGCGGGTTGTCCCGGAGATTGCAATGGAGTTTACGTCTCGCGCATATTCCGATTTCTTGTCGACGGAAAGAGATGCTGGGGGATACAGATCTATTGTGGGTATCGCTTCTGTGAAATCCGCGCCAGAACCTGAAACTGATCGGAAGTAGAGCAGCGTGCCGCCTTTGTCTAGCCAGGCTTGCATCGCATCTACTTCGGGGGCTGTTATTGCGCGCTTAAAAGGATCCGCCATGACAATGAGACCGACATCGTCGGGTATCTGCAACATAGGCGTCATTAGCTTATCGGTCTTGACTCCCTGTTGTTCAAACAGTAAATAGAGAGCCTTTGTGCCGGCCGCCCGTGCGATGTTGCTCGAGGGGCGCTTATCGTCGTCGATATGCTCCTGTTCTACATTCATGTATATGGAGCCGGCAAGGAAGACGATTAAGAGAGCGGCCAGTATCCAGATGTCGCGTCGATTCTGCATGGTTAGAGTAGTTTGCCCTATCCCATCATCTATTGCAATAGGCGCATGAATCATCGTGCTACACGGGATGGGGAATACTGACCCATCGAAAATTAACCGAGAATTCAGCCGAATCCGACAATTGTATAGTAAAAGTTGGTGCGATTATAGTATAATTTTACAAAATGTAGCAAAAACAGGAACCTTTGACCAAAATGGGTCGTCGCTAAGCAGATGCACTGTTTCTAGAGTCGAAGTTGGAACCAAATTGTCCGTTGATTCACTTTGAATCAACATATCGCGAGTTAAGGAGAGTAACTGATGAGACGTTCAAATCTTGGGTTGTGGATTTCTGGCACATTAGTGGGCGTATCTGTATTGGGTATGTCCATGCTCAATGGATGCGGCGGTGGCGGTGGGGGCAGTTCCCTGACCCGTGGTGTATCGACAAACATATTCGTCACGGACACCTTCAGGGATGATTACTCTCAGGTTTGGGTGACCCTCTATTCCATCGATCTTCAGGCTTCTGGATCCTCAACCCTGACAAATGTTTATACAAACTCAGCCGGACAGCAGGTCAACCTTGCGGACCTTGCCGCAAAAGCGACACTTCTAAACACTATTTCCGTTCCTGCTGGTACCTATACGTCCGCAAAAGTGACCTTTGGAACAACCTTCACTGTGACGCCAAAAGGCAGCACGACGGCAAAGACGGTCACTGTTGATCCGAGCATCGGAACGCAATCTGGTGGGCAGGTTGCTATAACCATTCCGACGGTCGCGAATTTGACCCCGGCGCAGTTGGGTAACGTAGTTATTGACTTTAATCTTGCCGCATTCCAACTCATCGGAAATAAGTTGTTTCCGAGTGTCGCTCAGTGCTCCGATTCCAATTTTGCTGGCAAGTCGAAAGAGGGCGACATTGAAGGCACCGCCTCTGCAGTAACGGCAACCGGATTCACGATCACTCGAGGTTCCAGAAACTGGACAGTCGTTACCAATGCATCGACAACAACGGTCAGCCAATCGACAGGTGCTACGGCGACCCTTGCAAATGGAAACATCGTGGAAGTTCAGGGAACGGTCGAGCCAACAACTTCGGTAGTGACGGCAACTATCATTACAATTAATGATATCCCTGAAGGAATGCCGGGCTCTGGCTCAGGCGGACACGATGATGATCACGGTGGACACGCAGGCGGAGGTACACCGGAACTGTCTCGTGCACAGGTTGTGGGAATTGTAACTGCAGTGGATGCTGCTTCTGGCAACATCACACTGACGGTCGCAGAAGCGCACCATTTCAAAGTATCTGCATCGACTGTAATCGTAGCTACTTCTTCGGCCACCAAGTTCAAGAAGCCGGGTGCCGCAGCAACTCTAACAGATGTCGTGGTTGGCGGAGCGGTTCAAGCAAACGGATCCTACAACTCGACTACAAATACCGTCACTGCGACCAGCGTGTTCGTAGGGATTACCCACCACTAATTGTAGTGGTGCTGAAGCGCAGGGGAATGTAATCTTCCCGTGTGGATAGTACAATTATAGATGGCCAAAAGAGAGAGACCCCGGATCTGATTTGATTAGGATCCGGGGTCTCACTTTTTAACATTTTTTGAGGCAGTGTCTACTTCTTCTTGGTTTGGAGAAAAATGTAGACGCCCTTTTTATTGGACGTGATTATATCCAGTCTTCCGTCGCGGTTCATGTCTGCGACAGTAAACTGCGTACCAACTCCAGAGTCATTGTCAACCGTGTGTCTAATCCACGTAACTTTGCCCTTGTTGCGATGAAGCTCATACCAGTAGATCATCGCGGGGTCGCCAGGGCGGATATCGCCTGTTGGTCCATGCGCCCAGAATCGTTTACCTGTCACAAAGTCCATCGTTCCATCATGGTTGATATCCGCCATTACCATTGAGTGAGTTTGTGAGAAGCTGTCATCAATCACATGCTTGATGAACTCTGGACCGTTAGTTCCCTTTTTTTGCTCGTACCACCAAACCCCTATGCCATGACTTGATGAGGAAATTACGTCCGGAACTCCGTCTCCATTCACGTCATAAACATACATCTGAGCGCAATCGGCGCCAAGATTTGCTGGCACAAATTTCCACGGACCTGATTTCGGATCGGCTGGTGCTTCGTAGAAGCCCTGAGGGGTAATGATATCGGGTCTGCCATCACCATTTATATCCCCTATACCCATTCCGTGTGAGAATCGAGCTACGCCTGGTTGTTTCTCCAGCCCAACTGTGTGTGCGGTGAACTCTTGATTGACATCTGCGGTCGGTTCGTACCACGCCATGAACTTTTCGTCATAAGGAAATACAAGCACGGGTTTCTTCTTGCCAAGCAATTCTCCGTACGCAGGGCTTTCGTTACAAGCACTGCGCCAGATGACATGCTCTTTCCATGGGCCGGGTTTGCCTTGTGGATTTTCTCGCCAGACACATTTGTCTCCGGGAAATCCGACGACGATTTGATCCGGCCAACCATCTCCATTTACGTCGGCAGACCAGCTCAAGAAACAGTTGCTGTAGCCATGTTCGCCGTCAAATTTCTGCCCGGGTTCGATTTCATGTGGAGTCCAGTTTGGCGCTTCGTACCAGTAGTTTCCCGCCATGACGTCCATCTTGCCATCACGATTAACATCCGCAACCGCGACTCCTTCTGCTCGAAACTCTTTGTCGAGACAGATCTTAGTCCAACCAATTTTCTCGGTTGCAGGATCGGCAATGGTGCATTCGGCGGAGGATTGTCGCGGTGCGAAGTGTAGTGCGCGCGCACTGTAACCAGCTGCCACTACACATGCAATTGTAAATCCTATTGAAATTAGTTTGCTTCTTTGCATATTCGGTCTCCAATAAACGGGCTTGTTTTGCGACGTTGGATGGGACTAATTCAACAATGCTCTTAAGAACACTAATCCCTGATAGGCAAGGTCGTCCTGCGTGACGGCAAGCGGTCGCCAGATGGCTGCTGCTCGGGCTATTTCTTTGACATCGGGCGTGAAGGTCTCAATGACTACGGGACCGGTGTAATTCACCGCTTTAATTCCACGTGCCAGATCTTCCCACGCTGCGAGTGCACTTCCGGGCGTTCCTCGGTTGCTCTCACTTGCGTGGACATGGGCGAGGTCGGCACCCGCAATAACAATGGCATCGTAAACACTTTCCTCTTCAATATTCATGTGGAAGGTGTCTAGGTGAATCTTTACATTGGGGCTGTCTATGGCCTGAATTAAATCCTTTGCCTGTCTGGCTGTGTTGATCAAATCTGTCTCAAATCGGTTGAGAGGTTCAATGGCGAGGGTGACGCCATGGTCGGCCGCCATAACTCCTGCCTTTTTCAGCCCGGCCACTGCCATATCGAATTCTCGTTTCTTTACATCTGGTGGAACCTGTCGTGCTTTTCCGACTGCGCTATACATAGGTCCCGCAAGAACGGTTGCGCCAACTTCCTGGGTAAATTTGACTGCTGCGAGTATATAGTCCAGTGATCCCTGAATATTGGCAGGATCCTCTGAAGTTAGGTCGCGTGAAGGTCCGAATGCGCCGCAAACGGTTGCGGAAAGACCATTTGCCTTGAGTGCCTCGGCAACGGTGGGGCCATCGGCGAGGGTTGGGTCTTCCAGAGGAATTTCAACTATATCAAATCCCATTTCCTTGACTTTTGGAAACAGGATGGCAGCGTCAGCGGTTGTAAATGGCGAAATCCAAGTCCAAGTATTTACACCGATTGGGTTAGGCATTTGTTTCTCCCTCGAAATTTCTTGCTGTAAGAACAGCATATCACTCACAATAACTTCCGGCAAAGAGGATCGAATTCCTGCTAATCTGGATGCAGGAAGTCGTGTTCACAACCGAGAGTTTTCGAGTATGCTTTTACGATACAGTCTGAAACGAATGAAGTATATTTGCATCCGCATCCAGACAGATTCGAATGTAGGAGTTCATCATGCCTTTACATGTTGTGTCGCCCGACAAAGTTGGACTGGACACCTGGCGTTTAAAAGTTGCCGACACGCTGGTTCAAGCGGGTGTTGATGACAAAACATATCCTGCCGCCGTCCTATTGGTAGCTCGGCACGGTAAGATAGCGCACCAGAATGCGTTTGGAACGCTCTCGGATGGCAAACCAGTTCAAGTGAATTCCATTTTTGATCTGGCGTCTCTCACAAAGCCGCATGCCGCCACGGCACTGTTGACCCTCATCGAGGATGGCAAACTCACCCTCGGCCAGACGGTTGAGGATTTTCTGCCCGAAGCGAAGGGAACTCCCATCGGTCTGCTCCAGATCAGACAGTTGGCAACACACTCAGCAGGGCTGCCGGCATGGAAACCACTTTATAAGATTACAACGGGTCACGCAGACATTTTCAAGGATATATTCCATACCGCGCTAACGCACCCGGCAGGCACAAATTACACCTACAGCGATCTCGGTTATATCCTTCTGGGGGAGATTATTTCTAAAGTCAGCGGCATGGCACTGAATGACTATGAGCATGCCCGTTTGTTTGGACCGCTTGGAATGGACGATACGGGATATCTTCCCCCTGCATCCTTCCGCAATAGAATTGCACCCACGGCATACGAACCGAGCCGGCCCAATGAGACTATGCTTGGGGTCGTACATGATGGGAACTCGCACGCTTTGGGTGGAGTGTCAGGTCATGCCGGTCTATTTAGTACCGCGCCGGATATTGCAGTTCTCAGCTCGGCACTGACTGGCAACGGACAAATCCTTGGTCATCGCGTACTGGGCAAGGCGACGCTGAGGCTATTGCAGGAGAGCCAAATCTCTTCCGAAGTGGGAGGACATACAATAGGGTGGTTTGCACCACCGAATTCGATGCTTCCGCGTGGCGACATTCTCGACGATACAACTTTTGGTCACACGGGTTTTACGGGCACAATGATTGTAAACAATCCTTCCACGGGACTCACAATCGTCCTATTAACAAATAGAGTGATGAATCCAAATGAAAACGGTGGAATAGCTCGGGTAAGGCGAAGGGTTCTTAATGCAGTGGCATCTGCGGTCGTTAGCTAAGGCTAACCGCCGCAGAGTTCTTTATATGTGGAGAGAATTCTCTTTACATACCCTTGGGTTTCGCGATAGGGCGGAATGCCACCATACTTTTTGACGGCACCCGGACCGGCATTGTAAGCGGCAAGAGCCAGTTGGATCTGACGCAGGGTCAGCGAATTTGGGTTAGTAGGATCGCCATACATCATGAGTTTGGTTTTCAACAGCCCGACCGCCGCTCCCACATTCTGTACGGGATCGTATGGATTTGACAGCTTATATTGGCTCGCCTCGTCCGGCATTACCTGCCCTAAACCCATTGCGCCTTTGTTCGAAGTGCATTTGGGATCGAAATCAGATTCTGCAATGATCATCGCGCAGACTAATCGTGGGTCCACTTTGTGCTGTTGGGAAAAATAGAGGACGCTGCACGTAATATCGTCCAACTGTTTTTGCGATAACTTCTTATTGCATTTCAATATGAAGTTGCGATAGTAGGGGTAGATCGACTGAGCCTCTTGAGAAAGAACCCGCATTGCCTGACTGGAAATGGACATTTGCGCGGCCGGGTTCTGGAAGCCGGCACTCTGTCGATAGGTAGTACCGCGCGAGGCAAACTTTGTCTGTTCTGGGTTGCTGGCATGTGCCTGAGCCTGTTTTCTTGCCGCTGCGGCAGCTTCGGCGGCCTCTGCTTCTTTATCTCGTAGAGATACTTCACCCTCATAGGCTATGGCAAGTGGTGCCAGTTGGAGCATATTGCTCCCAGATTTCATTGGCGCAACCCGCACAAGCACGCGCACTCCCTGTCCATGACCGTTTGCGACCATGGGGGCGTCACCTTGTGGGGCATCCATAAAGATTGATTTGCCATCTGGCAGTGCGAGTAGAAAAGCAATGGCGTTGGTTTTGCGGATAGAACCATTGACGTTGCCGCGGAGTTCGATCACTTTGCCTTCGAAAAGAGTGGGATTTGCACTGACTTCTTCAAACGCAAGCGAGCGATCACAGTGTTCTGTGCGGCGCAGTTTGATATATTGGTCAACGGGAAGGGCACGCGCTGAGGAAGCTAGAATGGAAAGCGCAGAAATCGCGATGACTGATCCAAAACCGATGCAATTTCTTGATGCCATGAGACGGATACTCCAACATTTGCGGCGACATAAGTCAAAAAAAGCGGGCGGAGAGATCGGGATTCGAACCCGAGGTAAGGGTATACCCCCTACTCCCGCTTAGCAGGCGGGTGCTTTAGACCACTCAGCCATCTCTCCGCGCGGGTTACATTATATCATAGGCTAAATGTGAATGCAACAACTACTATTGGCTTTTACCTGTAGAGCGAACTTGCGACCCCATCGATATTCGCTTTCACGCCTGAATTGTGCGTGCTTTACGAGCATAGGCTATACACTTTCCGCTGCAGTAACGACCACGACCCGGCGTGGCTTGATAGAGAGTATGGCAATACACGCACATTCGGTGGGTGATTCTCTCTGGCGCTTTCGTCGGTTTGTAATAGATCGATCGTTTGCAATACGCTCTGAAAGAGATGGGCGCAAGATCGTAACAGATGTTCAGTCCCTGTTTCAATCTTGTTGATACCGTTTGTTGTGACACCATCAATTGGTTTGCAATTTCCGTTTGGGTGTATCCATCAACCCATAATTTCAGGCATGACTTTACTACGGCAGACAGATGAGAGATTGAAATGAGAAACCTGAGCTCCTCCCGAAACGATTGACCCGGAGCCGCTTCGACCTCCAACAAATAGTCGACTGACAACCGTATGAGGGAGCCACCACGCCTGCTCATACATCGTTCCGTACTGAACGAGCGTTCTCCTTTGATCTTCCACTGCGCCAAAATGGCGTCTGCACGAAACTCCGTCGCCCAGTCCTCTTCCGACAAAATAACATATGGTCCCAATCTACTCCTCCTTAAATAGCCTGGATAACAGATTGTCGCGGTACCGCTAATCGACGAATCTGTTGATCATAATTTAGTATACATTTGTATACTAAAATCAGAAGGGCAGAATCGGAATCCTTTCTCAAATTAATTTGAAAGTCGTATCGATGGATTCTATTAATGCGCCGTTAATGAGGAAGACCTATACTCTCAATGTGACCACCGAAGTCAGTGG
>CAISOI010000689.1 GCA_903886985.1 uncultured Chthonomonas sp. | reverse complement strand
TGGCAAGCCACACAGGTGGTTCCAATTTCTTGCTGAACAGGGATATGTGGTTGCGCTTGTTGAAAATCGTGGCACAGGCGGTCGCGGACGAGAATTCTGTAAGTGCACTTATCATCGATTAGGATGGTTCGAAACGTTAGACCAGATCGCGGGCGCAAAACATATTGGTTCTATGCCGTTTATCGATGCGGACCGAATTGCAATCTGGGGTTGGAGCTACGGCGGATTTATGGCGAGCAACTGCCTGTTTCGCGGCATGGGTGTCTTTAAAGCAGCGATTGCGGTGGCACCTGTTGCGGATTGGCGCCTCTACGACTCAATCTATACCGAACGGTACATGGGATTGCCATCCGAAAACGAAGCCGGTTACCGTGAAGGTTCACCAATCACTTATGCCGGCAAATTTGACGGCAGTTACTTGCTCATTCATGGGCTGTTAGATGACAATGTACACTTTCAGAATGCCGTTGAGATAGCCACAGCACTCCAAAACGCAAAGCAGCCCTTTGAAACAATGTTTTATCCAGGGAAGCGACATGGTATCGAGTCGAGACACTTCCATCTCTTTTCATTGATTACGGACTTTTTGAGGAGAAACCTTTGATAGAGCCTTCCCTGAACTTGCCTCTGGATATCGCTGCCGCACTTGAGCCACTATTTGCCGTTTTACCATTCAGTATGGCACTGGCATCTCTGAAACTTCCCACTCCGGTTTACGAAGAGACAGTGATTCGAGTGATTGCTGATCCGGCCATAGTTGGTAATCCCCCTCTAATAGCAGGTATGTGGCTGTACGCTGGTGATATCTGGAAAAGCCACACCGTGAGCCAATCCATAGGAGACTTTACTGGTTCGTGGTGGCACGGGATTATGCATAGGCTGGAAGGCGACTACTACAATAGTCGTTATTGGATGCAGAAGGCGGCTGGTCATCCCCTGCAGATTATCCGCCCCGATCTTGAACCTATTGCATTTGTGGATGCCGTTGAGAAATCAAATGATGCTAATTCTCTGCAACTCATTGATCGACAGCGTGAGGAGTGGAAAACACTGTTTGAATGGTGTGCAATTCAGTAACGATTAAAACTTACCTGAAGTCGTGAGGAGAACCAATGAAGTCGATCCTATGCACTGCACTATTTATTGCAAATATGGCAACGGTTGTACCTGCATCCCGTGCTTTGGCGCAGCGCGATACTCCGCCAGCCGTTATCCAGAAGATAGCAGGTAAAGACAAATTTCAGTCGCTGAATGCATCCGACTATCTGGTGCAGTTCTTCTCTTTTCAGGAGGGCCGAGCGCCCGTTATTACTCCTATATCTGCCGACGGCATTTGGCTGACACAGGAGATCTACTATATTCGCGAATCCAAGACCGGCAAGTGGTACACGGGCCACGCCAATAGCACGAACCCTAAGACCATAGAATGCCAGAACATCTTTGCGAACGACACCGAGCTAAGTAAAGCAGCAGCCTATCAGCCCCTTCCAGTGCCTCCAAAAGGATTTAGAATTCGAGAAGTCACAAAGCTCACAGATTTTCCGGTGAGAATGGCAGTCAACCAAAATCACTTCTATATCCTGATGGTTGACGGCGATATCTGGAAGACCGATCTCGCGACGGGTAAGCGCGAACGTGTTCTCAAAGGCGACGAATATCTCCGAGGAGATGGTTTAACACGCACGTGCCAGGGTTTGCTAATTGATAAGCAGAACCGCCTCTATATCTCCTCCAACGAACGAATCTCTGGCCCAACAGTCATGAACGAAGTTCACATTTGGCGTGCCCAGACCCATCCAGACACAGGTGCAATCGATAAGCCGATTTCATGGCTCAAAACGGAATATCCGTGGGGAATTGGGGCGTTTAATCATGGTGTGAGCAAACTTGCGTTTGGACCGGATGGAATGCTCTATGTTGGCAGCGGATCTCGAACTGGAGCAGGAGAAAAGGGCGGCATAGCCCACTATTCCGAAGAGGGCGAAACCCCTCTGACAGCCAACATCTGGAGGCTCGACCCAAAATCTGACAATCCAATGATCGAAGTCTATGCCTCCGGGATACGAAATCCTTTTTCATTCTGTTGGAATGAAAAGAGAGAATTTTTCGCAGTCGATCACGGCCCCGATGCGGATGCACCTGAAGAACTGAACCTCATTCTCAAAGGTCATCATTATGGATTTCCTTTCCAGTTTTCAGATTGGACGAAGAAGCCGTACCCGCATACACCAGACATTCCCACTGGACTCAAAATCGATTTGCCCATTCAAAATTATGGACCGGATGCTGGAGGCTCCGAGAAGAAGCCGATTTCAACATTCCTGCAACATGGCGCACCCACTGGGATCGTCTATCTCGACAAGCGTTACCCGAAAGAATTTCAGGGTGGGTTCTTTGTCAGTCAGTTTGGGAATCTGCTGAACGTGCCTAGAGCCGGTTTTGACATTGTGCATATCGCCTTAACAAAAAACAAATCAGGCAAATACATGGCACACGTGCGTAAGGTGCTCAATCCCGTGGCACGGCCCGTGGACCTTTATCAGGCACAGAACGGCAATATCTATATTCTGGAATACTCACGAGAGGTCGACCACGGCGGCTTTGCTCTCAACATGCCCGGGAGATTACTGGAATTGTCGCTGGTGAAATAACCAGCGCAGATTCTGATTCCTTGTGTCATCAAAAAGTAGGCTTAGATTATGTTCCTTAACGCTACTCCGCCAACTCACTAAATGTGACACTGGGATATCGTTCCATAGCAAATCTTAGGCTCCATTCCGCCTCAAAGAGTGCCACAGCAGTCCCCTCTTTGTCTTCGGCTGCACGAACAGCTGAGAGCCTGAGCAGATTATTGATATCCTCTGGTGTTCCCTCCAGCCAGCGCGCAATTGAATAAGGCAATATTTCAAGAATGGTGTCGACGTTATATTCCGACTTCAAACGATGGACGCAAACCTCGAACTGCAGTTCTCCAACCACTGCCAAAATAGGATCGCGCGCTTCATTGCGACCGTAAAATATCTGGATAGCGCCTTCCTGCGACAATTGCTCAAGCCCCTTCATAAAAGACTTCCGCTTGGATGGATCTGGACATCGCAAGTTGGCAAATCGCTCTGGAGCAAATCGCGGAATGTGCTCAATGTGCTTCGGTTTTCCCACTGCAAGCGTGTCACCAATAGCAAAAAGACCCGGATTCGACAAACCAACAATATCGCCCGGATAGCCCTCTTCTACGGAAGTCCGCTCTTGTGCAAACAGGCGCATTGCGCGACTAAGTCGAACCTTCTTACCGCTTCGTAGATGTGTGACTGTCATATCGCGTTCAAACCGCCCTGTCGCCACCCGCATAAAGGCAACACAATCTCGATGTTGCGGATCCATGTTTGCCTGAATCTTGAAAATGAATCCGGAGAAATTATCAACGATGACTTCGTCATCTACTTGCGCGTCTTCATTTATCTCTTCAATATCGGTTAATCTCGAATTTGGTCGTGGCGCCAACTCAACAAAATTATCAAAGAAAAGCTGAACACCGAAATTTGTCCGTGCACTCCCAAAATAGACCGGCGTTAACTCACCTTTTAGGAACTTATCATGATCAAACTTTTCGCCAGCAAGTTCTAGAAGCTCTACCTCTTCCCTAAATTGCAGATATGTTCTCTCATCCGTGAGGGCACGCAGAGCAGGATCGTCTATTCCAGAAACTTTAACCGGTGCCTTGTGCTTTCCGTGTTGAACTCGGTCAAATCGGTGTACAACCTTCTCAATTCTATCGTAGACTCCCACAAAGGTTTCGCCCATGCCAAGCGGCCAGTTCATCGCATAACCCTTGATGCCAAGCAGCTCTTCAATCTCCCCGAGTAATTCCAACGGCTCCCGACCCGGTCGGTCGAGTTTGTTGTAAAAAGTGAAGATTGGTATTTCTCTGCGTCGGCATACCGTAAAAAGTTTGCGGGTCTGGGTTTCCACACCCTTCGCAGCGTCCATCAGCATGACTGCGCTATCTGCCGCGGCTAGTGTGCGATATGTATCTTCGGAAAAGTCCTGGTGACCAGGAGTGTCGAGCAGATTGATTACCTTATCTCGATATTCAAACTGCAAAACGGTCGAAGTGATAGAAATACCACGCTGTCGCTCCAGTTCCATCCAGTCGGAAGTTGCGGAACGTTGATTTTTCTTCGCTTTCACTGCGCCAGCAAGGTCAATTGCATTCGCATAGAGAAGTAGTTTCTCAGTGAGAGTTGTCTTACCAGCGTCAGGGTGAGAGATAATGGCGAATGTGCGTCGGCGTGCCGCTTCTTTTTGGTCACGGCCGATGATATGAGCTGTCATATAAGAAATTAGAGCCTTTGATTGTTCTGAATGCGATCAAATTCACTCTAATGAAAGATGCATTTGATTGGTGAGCTATATTATAACATTTTGAGAGAGAGCTTGTTGCTTTCACCGACTACTTGAGTGGGAACATGGGGAACCACAATGCATTCGAAGAAGGATAGAGTGTTATGTCCAACGTAATTCTTGAACACAGTTATCGTTACTCAAAACCGTCAGAACTCACAGTCACGGCGGAGGGACCCAATCTCTCCCTTTCCACATCCGGATTTGGAACAACACCAGACCTCTTCTTTCGCGGCAAAATTGCACAGCCTCGGATGATTGGGGATATTCTGCTTTCCCTTGTGCGAGTGGTGCAGTCTCGATTTAGCCTGCCGCCCGCCATGCTCGCCCGAATTCTTGCTCTAGCCGATCCTGTCATTACCTGCGGCGAGGATCGCATCCGTTTTGAGGCATTCTCCGCCTGTTGCAGCGTTTATGCCCGCGTCGATCTTCTGCCCGAGGCGGTTGATGGTTCCCTTGTAGCGACCGGTACCACGAACGTCGATTTCAACCCCGGAATACGGGCAGCCCTTGCGCAGTTGCGCGACTACGAACCGGCGGGTTTCACAGTTGGCGCGACGGAGTTTGCATTGGAATCGGGCGGCGAAACCACCATTGAGCGCAAAGTAAAACTCCCGGTTCGCTGGCTGAAGGGATTTGTAGAGGCACAGGCGCACCAATCCCGTATGGAGCCACGATTTGAAATTAAGGGTGTAGAGGTTCGCCGATTTGTTCAGGGACTGCCGCGCGGAGGATCCAGTGGTCGACCCGCCTTTGTTGTTGGGGCAGGCAGTGGGCTTCGTCTTTCAATGCTTGGGGACGGTAAAGCGATTCGCGTGGGAGGGATCGAACGATTACGCCTATTAGAAGAATCCCTCCGACATGCGAAGATCCTGCGAGTCTATGGTAATGCGGACGGCACTGTGAGTGCATGGGAGATGGACTGTGGCACGGCACGAATTACCATTGTGCTCAGTCCGGATGTCTGGCGAGGTTTCTCCGGCGAAGGGCAGGTTCTACAAACTCTCGCGGAAGAGCTGCCGGAAGAATCGCTTGAGCGAGTTCGGAACGCCATGAGTTGGTCGCCGCGAGTGGATGTTGGATCCTTCTCCGGTATTTGCTCCCTAGAGCCGACTGCTGTTCGATCTGCACTTGCACGACTTGGAGCACGCGGATTGGCTGGTTTTGATCTCGCGGATGGAGCCTATTTCCGTAGAGAACTGCCCTTCGATCTTTCGCTCGTTGAAAAGTTGCAGCCAAGGTTGATCGCCGCACGGAAGTTGATTTCAGAAAATTTGGTGCAGGTAGTGACGAACACTCCTGACCTGATTGAAGCTTGGGTGCAGGGATCTGGTTGCGAGCATCGGGTGGTATTGACTCCGGATGGAAACCGCTGCACCTGCCCGTGGTACGCAAAACATCCAGAGGATCGGGGTCCGTGCAAACACGTTCTGGCTGTTCAGATTGTAACGGGGGACTCTGATGAAGCCTGAGGAGTTGGTAAGAGCGATTGAAGATGCGGATCAAGACAGGATTATTGAACTATTGGGTTCTGCGACAGAAGACGAAAGGCATAAAGCACACAAGCTGGTAATTAAGCTCTATAAGCAGTACGAAAAGGAGATGTGGGGCGGCTTTGCCGCCCAGAGTGACGTTGAGCAAGGACAGGCGGCAACTCTGGCTGTCCACGGAACAGCAACTCTCTCCGAACTTAAAAAACTACACACTGCCCCATTTCCTAGGTACCTATATCCTGACCGCATATTGGAACTTTTCAGGCTCATTAAGCCCGTCTGGTTGAGTGAGTTGGTAGATTGGCTCCTTCAAAAGGGTGAATCCAATCCCCTTGGTATTATAAAGAGTCCGTGGTCTCTTGCAAGAATATTAATTCTCGACGGAAAAATCACTAAACCGGAGTCCGATGATTACATCCGCGCTATGTTGAGTTGTTTTTGGGATGTAGAGTACGAATATTCATTTGACCCACTTTCGAGTTATGAGGAACGTACTGAAGAGTATGAGCGAACGAGCAGAATCAAGCTACGCATGGTTCTGGATGCTAACCCAGATATGCTGGACTACGAGATCTGGCGGATATTTGAAGTCGAGGACAGTGGCGTCGTTAAACTTCAATCATATGGGCGTTTCTGGCGTGACGTTCTGATAGACCTCGCCAATGAAGGAAAAATCGACCGTCAGCGACTGCTTCGTTGCAGTGTTGAAGCACTAATGAGGGACTTCTCACCATATCAGGCACGCTGGTATTCCAAATTACACGACGCATTAAAACCAACTCCAACCCAACTTCAGCCGTTCCTTGATTCGTACCTGCACTTGCTTTCCAGCCGCGCGGCAACGACAGTCGCATTCTCCGTTAACGCACTGACCGCTCTCGAAAAGGCAGGTCTACTCCGGGCAAATTCCGTTTTGGATTACATCAGTCCTGCCGTATTTGCCAAAGAAAAAGGAACTGTCTCTCGATCCCTTAATTTGCTGAGCAATCTGGCTAAACGATTTCCGGAAGAGAAAGCCACTATTGGATTAATCGTAACGGACGCGCTAATACATTCGGATGTCGGAATACAGTCGAAGGCACTCGATATCATCGAGTCGCTCGGGATTGCTTCGGACGCATCCGTTCGGATTCGGTTGGAAGAGTATGCGGAAGGTGCAGCGCATTCGTTGAAGCCGCGCCTGGAATTGTTGTTGCAAATGGACGTCCCAGCGAGCGATTCCTTTAAGGAAATCACGGATATACCCGTCCTCCTGAATCGGGTCGATAAGCTAAAGCCATCCTATGCGAAACTAGCTGGCATTCCTGAGGCACTGCTTGCTGTAGAAGCATCTTCGCCAGATTTCGCGGTGCTCGCATTGCCATTCCATGCCACACCAAGACTCAGTCAGAATAATAAAATCACTCCGGTTAATGATCTTGACGAATTGATTCAACTTTTTACCACGCTCGTGGAAAGTGGAGGTCCTGCGGATGAACTTGAGCGAGCGTTGGACGGACTTTCTCGTCTCTGCTCGGAGAGACCACCTGATTTTGATAGAAGGACATCCGCCCTACGCAAGAGGGCAGAGTCCTATTGTAACGATAAACGCGGAACGCTAATATTCGGCAATGGTGCATGGCAGGATGTGGTCAAACTCGCACTGGTCTGGACTCAGAAGACGCCCCTCTCTAATATTGGAATGGAGTTTGCCACACCAAAGGCACCGGTTTCTGAGGGCATTTGGCGTTCCCCCTATCCGGATCGCGAAAACATGCTGACCTACTTTCAGTCAGCCAGATATTTGGAGATTTCGCACGGAATATTGAACCTCGGACCTCGGCAATTGCTATCTGCGCCAACCCACAATGACGGATGGATTGATCCGTTGGTTGCGGTTGAACGATTCCGTCAACGCGCCAAATCAAGAGGTTTATTCTATCGACCATTCGGAATCGAACATCCCGCCAACCCGTATTGGATACATTGGCCAGATTTCTGCGACATCATTCAGACTTTCTTACGACTTGCTCCGGACAACAGAGATGAAGCGCTTCAACTCGCCGCCGTTTTGAAAGGCGAAGAAGCCGACGCCCTGAGATACGCGCTTGGAGCGGAAGGAGTGAAGATCGGCAAGACAATGCCTCTATGGGTTGCCGCCGCACGAGCGAGAGACCCTCACGCAGATCATCCCGAAATCGAGAGACGGTTTCCAAATCTTGGACCAGGAGGCGGTTTTGCGGGAATTGGTACCATCAATTATGACAGCGTCAGAAGATATTTTGAGAGGAAGATAACATACATTCCCGCACTCGATACAGAACCCAAGTGCTATCTACCAACCACTCTACATTACAGTAATGCAAATGAACGCAACCTATGCGACGACTACAGCATGTATTCCGATTCGTCGAGCGGAGCCATGATCTGGCCACAGAACCGCCAACCTTGGTGGTTGGAAGGCATTACGAAGTTTGGGTGTTTGACGGAGACTACCAATACAAATACGCCTGACGTCGTGTATCTGGAGTTAATGCTGGATTCTGGCGAATCCGTCACAGTCAATGCCGCAACAACTATGGCGCTGGCAATGATCTGTAAGGAGCCCAAAATTGCACTACTAGCGCAGGATGTGCTCATTGCCGGCATCCAAGATTCAAGGATAAACGGTCCACTCATTGCGCACGCCATCCAAGTCTCTCTCAAAATAGAAAGGATCGTGGCAACCCGATGGACAAAGGCATTTGCTCAAGTGGCACGTATCTCGCTCCTTCACTCAAGCGTCATTCAAAGTGCCCTGGAAATAGTCATTCCCCAGTTCTCCGGCAAGCCCACCGCACAGATCGGTAGCCTTATAGAATTACTCCACGAATTGTCGTTGCAGTTGGGACGAAGCATCACAAACGCTGCAACCAGGGAATATCTGACAACGTTCACCGGTTCCGGTAAAGCGGCGAAATTATCGCAATCATTGCTTGATCTCCAAAACCGGGGGAATTTGTCAATCAATCGAAACATCGCCATGCAAGTTCTAGAAAGTCGAATCGAGCGAGCGGAGAGGTGGCAGG
>CAISOI010000688.1 GCA_903886985.1 uncultured Chthonomonas sp. | reverse complement strand
GCAGCTTGGCTGAAAGCGGCACATCGGAGGACGAAAACGGGAAGTCTTCTGGTATCCGCGAATTAGCAATACACACAACTTTCCCGGCAACTTCACAATAACTGAGACGGATGTCTGAAACCAGTTATTGCTTGTGGTCATTTGTCTAAGTCTGTCGGAAACAAATCCATCAGCTTTGTATCCTTCACATTCGCTTTAGACAGCAATTCTCCTAAGGAAGCATTTATTGAGGCAAAATCTGCCTTTGAAAGCTTGCCACGTCCAACGAAAATCAGGTCCAATGGATCACTCCATTTGACTTCCGAAGCTTGGAACGCTTCTCTCAGCTGTCTCTTGATGCGATTACGTACAACAGCGTTCCCAAGTTTCTTAGAAATAGAGAAACCTACGCGAACGGCTCCGTTAGTTTCTCCGGTGCGACGCCTCACATAGAGAACGAGCATCGGATGAACGAACGATTTGCCTCGTGCGTAGGTCTTCCGAAAGTCCTTATTACTGCACAGACGATATCGTCTGGGTAACACGAATTCCGCCGTCGATTAAGCCGAAATAATGTGGCGGCCCTTGAGACGACGCGCTTTGAGAACATTGCGGCCATCTTTGGTCATCATACGTTTCATGAAACCATGAACGCGCTGATGACGCCTACTTTTAGGTTGGTAAGTGCGCTTCATTTAGTACCCTCCGTGAGTCACAACATGTCATTATAGCACAGGATTTGCGGACTCACAACGACTTGTAAGAATAGTTTCAACTTATGTGGTAACAACAGAATACTCCATCAGCTGAAAACTGGTTGGGTTACTCAGTTTGTCGGGTGTATGAACTAAGATTGCAACATTGTCTAGTTCACGGCGTTTGTTGTTGATTGACTAACTGCACTGGTTGTGATAAACTTCGATAGCTGAATAGCAATCAGCAATCTGCCTGGAAAGCGACGTTTTACTTCCTATGTTCGCTCTAAACTTCTATTCAAATCTCTACGAAGAGGTCTTAAAGACCGGCCGTAAATCGGCAACCATTCGCCTTGGCGATAAGGGTGACAAATATCAGGTCGGTGAACTCGTCTGGGTAACTGTTGGCCAAAGATACGGTCGACGTCAAAAGTTGTTCACAGCAATAATCGACAGTGTAGATGTTAAGCTCATCGCCGATCTATCACCACGTGACATAACGAAAGAAAATCCTGAATTCCGCACAAAAGATGAAGTACTTCAACTACTCCGCCGCATCTACGGCCCTGAGGTGAACTTGGAGGATACAATTACTATTGTCTACTTCTCCCCGGTCAACGAATATTAAATCGGACACTACAACCATGCCATTTAAGCATCGCCTGAAGTATGAATTACTCGCTGGGCTTCTCCTGTTGTGTTTCTCGAGTGCACGATCGATAGGTCAGAAACCACAGAATCTGGGTGCTTTCAAAGATTCAGCGGGCAAAGTGCATCCATGGTCGGTGACACCATCGCATTCACTCCTTTGGGACGGCGTTCCCTACATGCCTGTAGGCGGAACTTTTGCTAGCAGGTATCTAGGTTTAGAGCCGACAGAAGCAAACTGGACAAAAGATATAGAAGCTCTTGAGGCCCTGAAGAACAAAGGGCTCAAGGATATCATTCTGGACCCCTATGTTTCACTTGCAGATATCCAGGTCGCAAATATTCAGAAATTCTTAGATGCTCTTGAAGCCCGTGGGTTTAAATACGGATTAGGATTTGGTACTGGTATCACCGCGGCACTGTCAGGCTATGTTGTCAAACCCACAAATTACCGTATTGAAGACATACGGAACGGCCTCGATCTATCATGGAATATCAGTGACTGCGACTCAGCATATTATGTGTTTGTAGACGGTTCCGATGCAACCGGTATTCAAGGCGATGGAAGTATCCGGGTGCGAGATAACTCTGCCTCCGTAACAGGTCGAACTAAACTTGGAAGCGGTACCGTTGCTATTCTCTATCCTCACAAAACTTTAAAGATCAATAGAGACGCTAACCTTCCTGATATGTGGACAGGATTCGATCGATACCGCGACAAGATCATGACGATGTTGACCCAGGTGAAGTTTGGACCGGGCCTCCGTTTCTTCTTCGATCCCCTTGCACACCCGATTGGTTTTATGGGTGAGGCGGACTATATTGTGCCCGACTCGGCTGCTTTCCGCCTCGAGTTTGAAGCTATGCTCACTAAGACCTATTTAAATATTGATGATCTGATGACAGCCTGGGGAGTTACGGATAGAAGCATCACGGACTACAAAATGGCGGCGCGTATGGTTCCGCTGTCTGTAGGTGGGCGAGGTGTGCCGTTTATGCTGGATACCCAAACATCCAAGCGATACGAAACCCATGGTGGCGACCGATTCTGGAAAGATCTTCGTGATTGCCGCAATGAAGGCATTTCGTATTACATGAATGCCATTTCTGACGTTCTAAAACGCGAAATCGCCGATGTACCTGTGGTCTACACGCGCACTCAACAACACAGCATTTTTACGAACAATGCGCGCGGTGGGGGATTTGATGGACTTGGAATGGTCGCATATGGCAGAGGGTCTGCGATTGTTACAAGTGGTGCCGATTCTGTATACAGTCAAATCGAGGAAGCAACAAAACCAATTTGGTGTGTGGTTACCGAGACAATGGATACTTCGAGCCCCTTAAAGTCCATTCTAGGGTATTCATCTCGCGAAACTCTTTTTTATGATCTTGATTGGTTACGAGGTGTCGGCGCGAAGGGGTTCTACGTTAACTCCTTGCAGGCTTTACCGGAAACAACCTACAAGAATTTCCAATTGGTGAAATCGCCTGACCAATTGGGATGGCTGAAAGACTATAGCGACCGTACAGCGAGAACCGTTTCCAACGATGGTAAGCCATCCACTTTGCCCTATCCAGCTGATGCCGCCGGAATTGTTCATGCAGGTCCTATCGGAACTGGTGGTGTTTGGTGGATGCCTTCCCTCGCTAGCGGTAAGGTACTTCAATATGGTTCGTCCTATGCGGGATACACTATCCAACAGCCTGGTGGCGAGATTATGGTCATCTGGACAGTGGGCGGTCCCAGACTTACTCACTTAACCGTACTCGATCCAAAAAAGTTTAGTGCAACTACAGTGGAGGGTATTCCGGTTCCATTTAAGGATGAACCCAAGAAGCATGTGATCGCGATTACTATAACGGACACTCCTCTTATCTTTAGGAATTATGATGCCGACACCTTGCCTGTAGAAGCAGTCGAAGACGCTGTCTTGCAACTCAAGACCCTAATTGTTCAGGCTGAAAAGGACAAGATGCTGCCTGCGGACGGCAGGTATAAATACAGTGTTGCGGCCGATTCGTTCAAACGCGGCGACGTCAAAATGGCGATGGCGAATGCAGTAAACGGTCTCAATTCATTGGTTAATGTAGTTCAGCCGTATACTTGGATTGAAGCAGAATATCCTGTCTCACATACGCTGAGCGAAGTCGTTGTAGATACTGCTGCGAGTGGCGGCGGGTTTATGACGCTCAATACTGAAGCAAAACCTGGACCGAGTGGATACGGCGCAGTCTACCGATTCAACGTGCCGATCGATGAAACATATACTGTTTGGGCTGCGATTTCGCCAACTGGACCAACCGTATCACCATTTGTTTGGGTGATAGATCAAGGACAACCCCACGCTGTTTCGGAAGCGGTCCCCACGGGGTCCAGCTATCTGTCAAATCAGTTTGGTTGGTATAACTTGGGGCGATTAGTTCTAACTCGAGGTTCCCACACGCTCACAATCCGAGTTACTGATGTAGCCCAGGGAACTGGCAAGTTCCAATTTTCAGCCGACTCGTTCTTAATCACACGAAACGCATTTACTCCAAATGGCACGTCTCATCCAAAGATAGTGATAGATCGAGATGCGAAACTCTCAGACGAACCAG
>CAISOI010000687.1 GCA_903886985.1 uncultured Chthonomonas sp. | reverse complement strand
TTGTTACTTCGCGCACGATGCCAAATTGATGAGCGAGATGGCACTCTCTGCTGGTTACAAGACTGATGCAAAGTTATACTCGGATCTAAACCAAAAGATCTGTACTGCCTTCCGCGATCGATACCTGAATACTGATGGGACGTTGAAAGAAACATCGCAGTCAGCCTACGCACTGGCTATTACTTTAGGTTTAGTGCGTGGAGCCGAAGCCCTTAAACTAGAAGAAATACTTGCGGAGAAAGTCGTGCAAAATGGTGTGCGGATGACGACAGGATTTCTTGGAACTAGGAGAATTCTACCGGCGCTCTCTTATTCAGGTCGTTTCAACGACCTGTGCGTAAAACTCTTTCAAAGCCGGAAGTATCCATCCTGGGGATACGAAGTTACAAACGGTGCCAATACCGTTTGGGAACGTTGGGATAGCTATACCACTGAGCATGGATTTGACGGGATTAATGGCAATCAAAATGCTGCTATGAATAGCTTCAGCCATTACTCATTTGGTGCGGCTATGGAATGGGGCTTTTCGCAATTAGCAGGAATCGATACTAACGGGGCGGGATTCCGAAATATCATAATTGCTCCAATAGTTCCAACGCAGTATCTGAAATCCGAGGTCAAACCAATTTCAAGTGTTTCGGCAACTTATTTGAGCATCAAAGGTCAGATCGCCAGCATGTGGCAAAGGCGAGGGAACCGAATCTACTACCTGATCAAGATTCCTGCGAACACTACAGCGACACTCAGACTTCCCTCTCCAATTTCAGGATTAAGAGAAAGTGATGTGCCGATAAAGTCCGTAAAAGAGGTTCGCATCATATCTACGTCGCCGTCACAGACGGTCCTGACCGTTGGTTCTGGAACGTATGTTTTTGAAGGTGATCCCGTAGCGCACAAGTAGTTGTGCGGGCGAGTTGCCAGTATATAGTGATGGCTTGAGACAAATCAGGTATCGTTAGACAATGCTAGAGGATAAGAGGGATAGAATCTGTGGGTGGGCAGTACAGGATTTGAACCTGTGACCTCTTCCGTGTCAAGGAAGCGCTCTACCCCTGAGCCAACCGCCCACAGCGGACTGTATTGTAGCGCATACCCTTGGTAAAATCAAGCATTTCCCTGTACTATTGCCAAGAAACATTACAAACAAATTTGGAGTTGTCGCCAATATTAGGCGAATACATAACCTATTTTACGACATTCACTGCTGGATAATGATTAACAATGACTTCAATTGTAGATGCCCGTTTACGCAAAAACTTAGACTACTCACTGATCATATTCACCCTGCTCACTGTATGCATGGGTCTAGTTGTTTTGTACAGTGCAACTAAAGACAATCCCAACCACTTTTATCAAAAGCAATTACTCTTTGCGGGGATTGGTATAGTTGCCCTACTCGGTGCGTCATCTATTGACTACGGCAAACTACCTCGGATTACCACCTATCTATATGTCCTCAATATCGGCTTTTTGATCTTTGTATTGAAGTTTTCAGCGAAAATTAAGGGAGCAGCCAGGTGGATCAATCTCGGTGTGACGCAATTTCAACCATCCGAATTTGCCAAATTAGTAATGATCATCTGCTTGGCGGTCTACCTTCAGAGGCGTATTGAGAAGATCAAAGACCTTCAAACTTTGATTGGCTCCCTCTTGTATATCTTAGTTCCCACATTACTGATCTTCAAGCAACCGGACCTTGGAACTTCCCTCGTCATCGTTACGATTTGGTTCGGAATGGCCTATATTGCCGGAGCGCGAACACTGCATTTATTCGGGGTTCTGTCCTTGGGAGCTATCATGTTCTTTGGCATGTGGCGCCTCAACGTTCTACAGCCATTCCAAAAAAAACGGCTGGTTGTGTTTATGAACCCGGAGGAAGACCCAAAAGAGGCAGGCTATCAGGTCATACAGGCGAGAATTGCAGTGGGATCGGGTCAAATCTTCGGAAAAGGAATCCTTAAAGGTACTCAAGCCCATGGCAAGTTTATCCCGGAGAATCACTCAGACTTCATATTTACTGTATTGGGGGAAGAGGGCGGGTTTGCCTGGTCGTCGCTCTTAATCTTGTTCTACGGCGGGATTCTCTTGCGTGGATCGATGATCATGGCACATGCGGAAGACACATTGGGGCGACTTCTTGCGACTGGAATAGTCTCCATGTATGCGTTTCACATTATTGTAAACATCGGCATGACCATCGGAATCATGCCTATAACTGGTGTACCTCTACCTCTAATGAGTTACGGCGGCAGTAATCTTTTGTTGAACTTGTTCGCGATTGGTCTGCTTCTCAGTATAGGAATGCGCAGACACAGACTGGTGTTTTAGGTCTCACAGAGTCCGTAAGTAAAGAAAGCTCTTTACCACCGCGATACAAAGCGGCAGGATGGCAATGAGCAACCCAAACCCCGCAACAAAGTCCATTGAGAATCGCCCTACAACGTTAACAAGTAAGAATATGGTAGAGCAAACCACAATGGTTCTACCGGCACGTATAATCTCTTTGCCAGCAAATCGGTTGGCAGCATACCAAATTGGCTCAGACGAGAACGTCTTAGGGGTACGAAAACCGTACAAACCATTTGGTTTTACTCTCCCCGCATACATTGGAATCCCCAGTAATATGAATAGAATGCCTAACCCAACATACGAAATGATAACTAATGTTGTGACTGCTGGTATTATGCCCATCTGCCTATCTCCGATCCTATTTACTTTGCCCTAGATCACACTACATTACGGACTACGGCCCTTGCTTGAATTGGTTTCAAATTGCGACCCCGAAAACAACATATAGTATCAATTGCTTGAAATTTGTCAATTAGTAGTAGGAGAGCTTGACATTTCATCTCCCATTTGTCATAATCGCTTCAACCCAATGGTGGGACATATTTAGTTTCAGACTTAGTTGTCTGATCGGTGAACTCCTGAAGCGAGTAAACCATGAAATTTCATTCTCACTTCGACAACACGTTGTTGCGATATTGAGTCGGACTTGTTCCGCTTTCTAGATCAGAAATGAAATAACTGCCATAGGGACCTACCCCGGTCCATAGCCAATCACCCAGTTTCCGCATTGATGGCTAGAAAGCGACAAAATGCAATTCGGACGAGTTCTGATCGCTGACGACGACGTTGTAACCCGCCTTGACCTAAAGTCCATGCTTGAAGAAATAGGGCATGAAGTAATTGGCGAAGCGGACAACGGCGAAACAGCTTGCTATTTAGCCAGAAGTCTTAGACCCGATCTCGTGGTGTTGGATATTATGATGCCCAAAATGAATGGGCTCGAAGCAGCAGCCATAATTAACAAAGACCGCATCGCTCCCGTTTTGTTACTAACGGCGTATAGTGAAGCGCAACTTATCAACAAGGCTACTGAAGCAGGCGTACTTGCATATTTGGTAAAACCGTTCCGAAAACAAGAGTTACAACCTGCGATCGTGATCGCAATGGCTAGGTATCGCGAACTATTAGCTCTTGAGGGAGAGTTAGATTCTCTCCAAGACCAGATAGTGACGCGGAAAGTAGTTGGTAAGGCCAAAGCCATTCTGATGGAGCGCAACGATGTTGGTGAGCAAGAGGCCTTTCGCCGAATGCAAGCCCAGAGTTTAGCCCTGAACAAATCTCTCAAGGAGATAGCAGACGCTATTATTCTTGCCGACGAGATGAATGTCAGTAAATAGGTTTTCTTTCGATTTCTTGTCCGGTCGCACCCCGGTTTCTTCGCAGACGCTGTTTCATAACGAATGACCTGGAAATATTAGCAACAGGCGTCATAAGTTTGACTGCAATGCGATACAATTGAGACCGGTTTTCAACTCACTTAGGAGGAAGTGCCTTGAATCGTAAACTCAGTAAATCCATTTGTCTTGGACTGCCGGCAATTCTGGCAAGTTTGAGTGCAATGCCGTCTGCAAAAGCAGATGACGCGAAACCTGATGAAGGTGGCAAGATCGTACTTAGTGGCCTAGCTGACATGTATTATCAGTATGGTTTCAACCACTCTTTGGCGGGTGTTCCTGCAGCGGGACGTGCCTTTGACGTTAAGTCAAATGAGTTTGGCCTGAGCCTGCTTGAGGTCAACGTTACCAAAACCACAGGTACCAAAAACAATGTTGGTTTTACCGCACAGTTCACCATTGGAAAAACTGCTGACTTAGTCAACGCGACCGAGCCGGGCGGTGTGAATACCTACAAATACATTCAACAGTTGTATGGCACCTATGTAGGCGCAGGAACGAACCCAGTCACCTTTGACTTTGGTAAGTTCACAACCCATATGGGCTACGAAGTTATCGAAAGTACCGGTAACGACAACTATTCTCGTTCCTTTTTATTCAATTACGCAGTTCCACTCTACCACTCTGGAGTACGAGCAACAAAGACGCTTGGACCTGGATTAACAGGAATGTTGTCCTTTGTTAACGGTTGGAACAATGTTGAAGACGATAATGGCGGTAAGACCATTTGCGCAATGCTAACTCTTGCACCAACACCCAAATACAATGTGTCGCTTCACTATGTTGGTGGAGATGAGTTCACAGGTGCAGGACTTATGAAGAACCTGAACGTCCAATCCGGGGAATTGGTTGCAACCTACAATGTTTCCGACAAAGTAAGAGTAGGAGTAAACGGCGTCTATGCAAACGCATCCAAAGCCGGCACAGGTGGAAGCTG
>CAISOI010000686.1 GCA_903886985.1 uncultured Chthonomonas sp. | reverse complement strand
CTTGATCCGCATATGAGTGTGCGTGAAGGAGACATAGAGGTTGTTTTTTGCACACCAAATCTGCCGGCACAATTTCGTGTCGATACACTGCGTAGCAAAGAACCGGACACCATCGATTGGATACGTGGCTTCTCACCCGGTGAGGTGCTCATCGATATCGGCGCCAATGTTGGCATGTACACAATCTGGGCGGCTAAAACCAGGGGCGTGCGCGTATTTGCCTTTGAACCGGAGTCGCAAAATTACGCACTCCTCTACCGAAATATTATCCGCAATGGACTCTCCGAGCAGGTCACTGCTTACTGCCTCGCACTGAGCGACGAATCCGCCTTTGCGCGTCTCTATCTGAGTGATTTTTACGCCGGTGGTTCCTGCCATACTTTTGGCGAACAGGTTGATCACAGGCTGGAGCAACGGCACAGCCGATATTCGCAGGGGAGCATTTCCTGCCCCCTGGATCGGTTGGTTGCCGATGGCGTGGTGCCGGTGCCAAACCATATAAAAATCGATGTCGACGGTCTCGAGCACAAGGTGTTGCATGGCTGCGCAGAAACCTTGAAAAATCCGCTGGTCAAATCAGTCCTGGTCGAAATCAATACCAATCTGGAGTTGCATCGCAATATTATTCTGGAAATGCAGGCGCTGGGCTTTGGGTTTTCCGACGCTCAGGTGGCCAGCGCATTACGCACCGAGGGTGCTTTTGCAGGAGTCGGCAATCATATCTTCCATCGCTGAAGAGCACGCTCTCTACCAGATTAACAATGCGCCGATGCGCGAACATCCCTATGCGCATATCTACGTTGATAATATCTTCCCCGAGGATTTTTATTCGCATTTACGAGAAAACTGGCCTGCGGACTCTTCGTTAGTTTGCCTAGGGGATACCGGACGCGTACCCAAGGGGGCCTACCCAGAGCGTTTCATCATGCCATTCTCGCAAAGCGAGGTGGCGAAGCTTGATGAGAAACGCAAAGCGTTCTGGCTGGAGTTTGGCAACTGGCTTCTCGGCTTTCGCTTCATGAATTCCGTGATTGGCAAATTTGAATCGGCTGTGGAAGGCCGTTTCGGCCCCGCCATGCTAAAAAATGATTACAGCGCGGAGTCGCTGATCGTTCGCGACATGACGAATTATTCCATCGGACCGCACACCGATGCGCCGCACCGCCTGCTCTCGGTTTTGTTTTATTGCCCAGATGACGACAGCCGTGCCCATCTTGGGACATCGATTTACGTGCCAAACGATCCGGACTTTCGCTGCGCGGGCGGACCGCATTATCCGCATCATAAATTTACTAAAGTCAGAACAATGGAATACCGGCGCAATTCAATGTTTGCATTTATCAAGAATGATTATTCATTTCACGGTGTCGACCCCATCGGCAGCCAGGCGGTTGGGCGGGACGTGCTACTCTACGATATCCGCGTACAGCAGGCTACAGCAACGCCCGCTGTGCCCCCCTCGGCGGGGGCCGGGATAGGATTGAGAATACTGAAACAGCTGTTCGGCAGACGCCAATAATATACTTTGTTACTGGAGCAAGACCATGGGTTTGTTTGGTTCAACATCGGGCAAGGATGTCGATATGTTCGCGAAAACACTGGCGCAGGATTTGGCCAAACGTTATCCACCAGCGCTCGACAAGGGCAATGAGCGCAAGATTTCACAGAAGCGTCTGACAACGATTTTGGAAGACACGTATACCCGGGCAGTCACCTATAAGACGGAACATAAACTTGGCGTTTACAAGAAGGCACGCTTGGGCAATACGTTCCGCTGGGAGCTGCAGGATATGGGTTATAGCGAGAAATTTGT
>CAISOI010000685.1 GCA_903886985.1 uncultured Chthonomonas sp. | reverse complement strand
CCGTCATTCCGGCGAAGGCCGGAATCCAGGACTCCATCCTGCCCGTAAGGAGGTAATCTGCCGAACTCATCCTTTCACATATTGGTTAGAATTTAAAATGAGTGTTAGAGTTACGACGCTTGCTCCAAGGCGTCAACTCATATAACACCTTGAGCATTGGTTTTCCCGCATATTTGCTCGAGCGTTTGGGAGACAGAAGACATGAGGGGTCGCAGTAAATTTATTAACGTCAGCGTCTGCCTACTTTTACTTCTCAATCCTGGCTGTCACAAGCCGGTAGACCAAGAGCCAATTCTGAAAGTCACGGTCGCCGAGGGTTTCTTGGTCAACCGCATTACACCAACGCAGAAAAGCGCACAATCTCTGAACAATCCACCATCTGATCCACTCTTGCTACTGCCTAAAAATTTTCCGGCTGGCTACGAATTGATTTGGAGATCGAATTGTGTAGACGGCAAAATATATTGCGGACACAAAAAAGGGAGCGATAAGGACTTAATTTGGCTGGTGCGGAATGGGAGAAACGAATTTGAGTTCGTCAACGCGGTTCATGTGGACGGAGATAACACCGGTTCATTCCCCTACTATGCCAATGGTGATGGGCTCAATCCTGAAAATAAGTACACTATTCCGTTTTGGCTTACTGTATCTGCTTCTGGTAATTCCTACGTCAAATTAATGACTCTTGACGTCAGGACAAAGTTGGTTAAGGAATCGGTAATTCTTAAGATAGCTGATTACGTTAGGTCTGCCAGCACTCCTAAGGGAAAGGTCGTCTTAGTTCAACTATTTTTTGCAGATTCCAATCCGGTTGGAATGTTGTATCTGTTCGACACTCACACCTCAAATTGGCGACTAATTCTTAGAACCACAAATTGGCCCTGGTGTATTGGCATTTCAAGAATGTACTATGTCGATAGCATGCACTTATTAGTATGTGAGATTTTGTTTAGCAGTGCCTTTCCTCAAAACGGCATTTGGGGTATCGACCTTATCAAGGAGGAGAGTTGGCAGTTAACGTTCGAAAACAGAGACATTTACAGCCATTACCTTTCATCAAGCGGTCGCGATTATTTTACGTTCATGTCAGATCAGGATGGTAAAACAAGAGAGTACAAAGTTACGAAGAAATAGATGACGCAAATGTCGCGAAATTTGGATTGGTCGGACCACTGGTAACGTTATCGGCGGCCAATATGGTTCCTCAACCAACTTTACATGGGACTAGGCAAACATAGTGACCAAAGCAACACTTACTGCGGAACAAGTACATACCAACCAATACCGCCAAGACTACATGCGGGTTAAGAATGTTACTCCTTCTGGAACAGTTAAGTTTTTCTTCGAGGCGCTGTCAAATGGCGGTGGTGACTTGGAAAAAAGCTGGGGGCGCAGTGTACAGTTGGTGCAAGGTCTCGTTTCAACTTACGATGAGAACAAGGCAACGTTTTTTAACACACCATCAGGAGGTGATCAAGGTGAGAATTCAGGTCCAAGGTGGAGTTACGGAGCATTCAATTGTTGTTCAGGCAATAGCTCGCCTACGAGTGAATCCGATGCGAACCCGCGTCAGTAAAGTTAGTAGACAGATCTGTTACTGTCTATTTGTACCGTTTATGTCTTTGATGTACAGTAATCCAATGTGTGACTGTCGGGGTGAACAGAAACCTAAAGAGATTCGTTATAGAGATTCCAAAACGCAAGTCGATGCAATTCTTTGGAGAAACATCAAAACCGTCACTCCTTGGAGTAGTAATCCCAATTATTCAAATGATAGCTGGAGAGCGTTAATAGAGTGCGCAAAAATTGTTCAGCACATTGATGCAGAGGTTGTTATCGCTACATTTGATGAATACATGTCAAGGGCCGAAACTGAACCACCGTGGGATGTTCCTGAGCGTTTTGGACAAATGTACCTGGTTCTTCATATGGTGTTCGAAATCCCAAAAAGGAGCAAATCTGACATCATATTTTTGCCGGGCATTTTCTGGGCACCTGTAGATCAAAAGGCAAAGTCGCGTCCAGCAACCCCGATAGAATTCATCCGCGGCCAACCTAAAATGATTGCAACTTTCTTTGGAATGGAAGGCGGACCTTGGAGGCTTGGTCAGTTCTATCGTGCATACAGACTTAAGTTTAAATTCCGTGACCTTTCCAAAATCAAATTGGATTAAGTCTCCGTCGGTCTCAAGAGGAAACATCAAGGGCAAAAATGTACTTTGTGTCCAGTGCACACCCCCTTGTGGAAATGGAATACACTGTTTGATCATACAGCATATAGTCATCAGACGTATCAAAGCAGTTCCAACTTGAGGGGCAGTCATCAATGAAATGGTATTTGTATCACATTCCAACCTACATAACTCTTCTGTTCCTAAGCAATGTGTGCTTAGCACAGAAAACCTACGACTCCCGCATAGCTTGGACAAACGGATATAGCGTCAGTTTTGTTTTGCCGCGTAACCTGAAAGTAATAGTTTCTACAATGGATTGGAAAGACAAAGTGGCTGAGATGACTGTAACAGGAACGGATCGCATAGGTAAGCGTAATCTTCCTTTTAAATTGGTTATTGGTATGCATAAATGGGGTTATGATCAATCTTACATAGTTTTTTGCGATCCATCTAAGATGAAGAAATATAGACGTTATGGCTTTATATATCAAGCTCATTTTATAACGACAAGCGGAGAAAAGGGGATGTTCGCACATTACGATCAAAAACTAGATAAGTCATTCTTAGAAAATTGGGATAACACACGAGCAAACGGCAGCGATTATCCAGATATATGGTATTTCTGTACAGACCAAGATAAGAGTGGAAACTTAGTCTTCGGTGCTGATGTTATGGAATCTAAAGGAAACCTAAGAACGCACAAAGATATCGCTGTTCAGATATTTCGTTCGATTCGCTTCCAGAAGGTGAAAGTCAAGAACCAAAAGCGTCGTTAATGTGAATGAAGATTGCAGTAAATCGCAATAAACGTAATGGTGCAGGTCGTTGTTGCTGGTGGAGTCATTTATCCAGTATGTACCGACATGACAACATGCGGGTGAAGAATGTTACTTCCTCTGGAATGGAGCCGTTGGCTTGGGATGGTCAGTAGTGAGATCAAAGTGTTGTGGATTAGCTATAGCCCTGTTGGAGGAACCCGGATGACCAGAACTTTATATCGCTTGGCGAGCCTACTGCTTCTATTTGCTTTTTACTGTGTAGGTGCAATCACCTGTAGTGCGTCGACGATTCGAACTCATTCATACATCGACCCGGGCGAAAGTTCCGTCGCGCCGCTACTGAAAAACGCGCGAAAGGTTGCCACTTTTCCGCAGCACAAACAGGTCAATACCACTACATTTATTACTGACATCAAGGGTTGGAAATGGATTGATTACGATTGGTTGCCAAACGGAGAATACGTATGTCAAACAGAATATAACTTCTTACGACGTACCAAGCGAAATGGATCTTTTAAAAAGATAATTATTCCAACCAATCCAGAAATGCGCACTTTTAATAAGTACACGGTATCGCAAGATGGAAATGCAATTTTATTTGTATATCTTGATAGGTTTCGCCCTAATAACTGGAAATTAGTATCACTTTCTGGTAAGGAAATAGGAATTGGTAAAATCAATGACAATGCTGAATTTCACGGTTCTGATAATGCTTTTGCTCCAATTGGAGTAGATTATGACTGGGTTTCACTCTCATCAACAACCAATACCAACGTGCAGTGGCTCATTTGGTATTCGCACACGAACCCTCAGTCGAGCACTAGAAAGACAGGGCTATTTCTGTATCCTGAGGAAGTGAGATACAAAAGCATTTTGTTGGGGACAGACCGGAAAGGAAATGTCGTTATACTCCGTTATGGTCCGTCATTGAAGGACCAGGTAAGGGTTAATTTGCTCTCATCAACTGGTAATGTCGGAAACTGGAAGGTGGGAGGATTTTTACCGCATGATTACAGTGTAAATGAAGTTAGAATGT
>CAISOI010000684.1 GCA_903886985.1 uncultured Chthonomonas sp. | reverse complement strand
GAGGTAGAAGATGTCGACATATTCTAATCCCAGTCTCTTCAGGCAGCCATCCAGTCTCTGTTCCATCTGGCGGTGCGAATGGGTTTTTGAGACAAGGTAGATATCTTTTCGCTTAGTGTTCTCTCTGATGAATTGACCCATAGCGATTTCGCTTTGACCCTGTCTATAGCCTTCCGCAGTGTCGTAGTAGTTTATGCCTTCCGCAACACCTGCTGCGAGGACAGACGGTTCGATATCCCATGATCCACCGAAGCCGAGCTTGGATACTTTACGACCTGTGCGACCAAGTGTTGCCATCGGCATTTTTACTTTGGCATCGTCTGCAGAAGCGATAGTGCCTCCGAGACCAGATACGCCGACTGCTAATCCGGCTCCTGCAGCACTTGTTTTACTCAAAAATTCTCGTCTGGATAAATCTGGATTGAATTCGGGCATGCTGTAAAAGCTCCTTTATAGGCAGTAGGAATTGCGATCGTTTGTTATTGATGCCATTGAGACATTCTAACAATATGGCAGGCATCTGTCAAGAATTGTTGTAAAATCATTTCTAAATCGAATTGAAGGGCAATTCAGCGACAATATGACGATCAAAATCGAAGAGATGTTGAGTTCTGAAGATGTGGCAAAGATCGAGAAGGGGCTCAGCTCTTATAACCACGAACAAGTTGGTGAGTCGCAGTACAAGAAGCTGAATGTCGTGATGCGGGAACCAAATGGTAAGATTCTGGGGGCAGTTAGGGGCGAGACTTATTGGGGTTGGATGTTTATTGAGACTCTGTGGGTTGATGAGTCGGTGCGCGGCAAGGGCTACGGCACAAAGTTGATGAATATTGCGGAAGATGAAGCGCGTCAACGGGGTTGCTCTAACAGTTACCTTGATACGTTTAGTTTCCAGGCGAAGCCATTTTACGAAGCGCGCGGATATGTCGTTGTGGGGGAGATACCCGAGTTTCCTGCAGGTCACTCGAGATATTTTCTCGCTAAGAAGTTGTAGATTGTTTGGATGATCCCGACTAACTCCTTGCCAGGATCATCCATTCGGAGCAATACTATTTCTTTGGTACTGTAATTCCAGTCCAAGCATCGGTACGGAAGGGAGATGCGGGTAGATCTGCACCGTTGACGAGATTGACAACAGGATTGATCGACCATCCATATCTCACTGATTCCGGATTCTTCACATCGGGACAGGAAACGATGATTGTACTTCCCGCAATCTTAGCATCTGCCCAGTGAAACTTGTGATCACTGCCAGCAATCGCAAATCCCTTAACTGGTCCACCGTCGGATGTCTTCATACCGGCGGCATGGGACATGGTTAATACCATCGTTGAACCCACTTTTTTCGCACTCTTGTTGGCGGGACCAGCGTATTCCAGTTTCTTACCATATGCTATCGAGAGAGCCGAATAGGCGAGCCGCCTACCTACATCCTGCTTGTTTTTCGGATGGATGTCGTTGGCTTCGCCGATATCGATTGTGACTGCAATACCCGTTCTTGGGAGTGTATCAGCGGTCATTGATTGCGCTTCGCGGAGTTCAGCCCACGCATCATCTTTTGGTTCTGCATTTACTTGCTGGTAATTGGCAAGCTGAACGATGAAGAATGGGAAATCGCCTTGGCCCCACCGAGTTCTCCAATCTTTGATCATCGTTGGGAGTAAGGTTCGATATTGATATGCACGACCGGCATTCGATTCTCCTTGGTACCAGATGGCTCCTGCGATTGCGTAGGGAACAATAGGAATTAGCATGCCATTGTATAGGGTTGCGCCGCTATTTTGATTTTTCTGCGTTGGGATCACATAGTTTTTGTAGTCATCCATTGATCGCAGAGCTTCGACACTCGTCCATGCTTCGGCAGGAGTTCCGCCCCAGGACGTATGTATCAGACCAATGGGAACATGAAGATTTTCATAGAGTGTGCGTCCAAAGAAATATCCCACTGCCGAAAAGCCATTCCATCCGCCCGTTCTAACAGTCTGTGGAGTACATGCATTCCACGTTCCATACAAATCTCGCGTATTTATCGGGACCGTCGACTGTGGGATGTCCGCGACTACTTTTTGAACCGTGTAAAGTCGAATCTGCGGGAAATTGGCAGAGTTGATCTCTTTTTCCGCATCTTTGACGTTGCCGATGCCCATCTCCATATTCGATTGTCCAGAACATATCCAGACATCTCCAACGAGCACATCGTCAAACTTGACCGACTTGGAGCCAGTTACGGAAACGGAGTAAGGACCGCCCTCCTTCATAGAAGGCAGACTTGTCATCCACTTACCGTGTTCGTCGGCTGTAGCCGTAGCGCTCTTCTTTCCGAGCGAAACTGTCACTTTCTCGCCAGGTTTGGTCCATCCCCAAAAAGGGATGGGTTTGTTGCGTTGGAGAACCATGCCTGAAGAGAACAGGGGGCTGGTAAAGGGCAGGTTGTCCTGAGCTAAACAGACTGCGGTGGCGCATAAGAGACTTGCGCCAATCGTTAGCCTTTGAAGAAACTTCATTGTTAGGATTCCTTTTGTAGTTGATCGAGATATTGCTGCATTCAAGGCAAATCGCTTGTCCAGATGTTGATTGGTTTTTTCCAAAATTCGTCGAAAAATCCAGTTAGAACAGCGTCTTTCCTGCGGTCATCAGAAAATTGTTTGGCATCGTACCGAATGATGGCGAAATCTGGAAGATGCGGATATTGCAACGAATTGCTTCCTGCAATATCGGCCAGGCTGAAAGTCATTCCCGTGTTGATCACAATGTAATGCTCTGGATCATCGGGATTCGGGAAGATCATCATGGGTAGATATTTATCCGTGGGATATGTTTTCCCTGCGATTGTGATAGAGTCCTTCTTCCAGACTAACGGAAGTCGTCCTACAATGTTCTTCATGACCGAATTTGAACTGGGATCTCCAAAGAGATAGAGATTTCGCCCTCGGACGACATCGGGTGTGATGCTGGAGTCATCGACGGTTGGCAACGTGCCGCGGAAATATGAGGACCAAGCTGATTGAAAGCGGTCCAATTCTTTGTTCGTCCAAGTTGCCATATCATCGTTCCACGGTTTGCCAGTAGGTTTGATCGCGATTAATGGCGAGAAGAGTGCGTCATCAATTGGCCCTTGAAGCATAGGCTTTTTATGAAGTACGCCCGGAAATCTTTCGGGTTGCCACTGTTTGTTACGACGGATCAAATAGATTGCTCGGCCCGGCTTGTAATTTTTTACGATGATTGTAGAGGCGCCATTCTTTGCACCTCCATCGATGTCGATTGTTAGGTCTATCGGATTGGTACTTCCGTCCCCGACCGGTGGGCTGATGTGCATCGCCCAGATGTTTTGAGTGAATAGGCTGAGATGGGAAGGATCGGTCAGTTTTGCATGTACTTCCGAGCGCTCCCAATGGTGATACAGAGCATCAACATAAACCCATTTACATGAAGGCCACGCTAATGTGTATGTAACAAAGTC
>CAISOI010000683.1 GCA_903886985.1 uncultured Chthonomonas sp. | reverse complement strand
ATGTCGCTTTGGTAGATCTTAAAATTGCAGTCGAAAAGAAATAAGACGTTATGCCTCGAACGATGGCGCATTCGCCGGGCAATATAATTACAAATAGTGTAGCCCGGCAAATGTGCAGACGTTACTGCTGCTTTGTAAATGTAACAGTTTAAGGAGACTCGGATTTGAGTTCCCGACCCGAATTGAGATTGAAACACTCAGAATGGCTCCGGTGAACCTCCTCAAAAGGGGGCCGTCTTCTTTGTTCCTAATCGACTGTTACCGACAAATTTTAATTTTTGATATATGTACAATTTTCCGCCACGATGCGGAGAAACGAATAGTGAAATTTCGTGCATTTTACTTTCGAACACTCTGGAAAGTGTAAAAATGGCCGTTGAGATTAATAGTGGTATGAAGCTCTCGAAAGGAGACTCATGATTATGCGAATATTAGGTATGGCTTTTGCGGCGACTGCATTGATGGGATTGCAATTCCAAGCGTCAGCACAGCTCTTAGGAACAGCAGGAAGTTACGCTGCTCTTGGTGGATCGACCGTGACTAACACTGGACCCACAGTTTTGACTGGAAACCTTGGTGTTTGGCCAGGGACATCAATCACTGGATTTCCTCCAGGAATAGTCGTAAGCGGTACAACACATGCTGGGGATGCAGCCGCCCATCAAGCACAAATAGACCTTACTACAGCGTACAATACAATTGCTGGGGAATCAGTTACCCAAACTCTTACGGGATCAGATCTTGGGTCGCGAACGCTCACACCTGGAGTCTACTTCTTTTCATCTTCTGCACAACTCACAGGAACACTCATACTCAATGCACAAAATAATCCGAATGCGCGCTTTGACTTCCAAATAGGCAGCACCCTTACCACCGCAAGCAATTCTGCTGTTCAGTTGATAAACGGAGCCGACGGCTGCAATGTATATTGGCAAATCGGTAGTTCGGCAACATTGGGAACGACTACTAGTTTCAACGGAAATCTTATGGCGCTTACCAGCATTACCATGAATACTGGGGCCACCATCGCTAACGGCAGCGCATTAGCGCGCAATGGCGCGCAATGGCGCGGTGACATTAGATTCAAATACTATTGCCATTTGTAATAGGGCGTCCGTTTCAGTTCCCGAACCAGCATCCATTGCAACGATAGGTATGTCGTTGGGTGTCGCATTATTTTACGGCCGCCGGAGAAAATACCTACGCGGACCTCGTGCTTAATATGGTATTTTCAGTGCTGTCCTACTTATAGTGTTAGTGGATGGTGTATTCCGGTATCGTCGGAATTAGTTTATCCAGTATTAACCTGAGCGGTGTTTAATACCGCTCAGGTCTTTTTTTTACTCCAAATTCCAGATTTCCGACTAAATTCTCCTGGTCAATTCTATCTATTTCTGGACTTACAATCGTCTCCGAAAGTGAAATCCATGCCAAATGAACTGTTCGATCGAGCTGCAGTGGGTGTTTATGAAAACCAGACCATAGCAGCGGAAGCTGTCAGTCAGTTGAACAAGTCGGAAATAGTTTCGATTCACATTTCAGTCATCGGTCGGGATACTAACGTCGATGATGCAACCACGGGAGTCTATTCTCCTTCTGACTCCGTTCTTGAAGGAGTGAAAGAGAAGACTGTCACTGAGGGCACTTGGATGGGCGGCGTATTCGGACTCTTAATTGGGTTTGGTTCGTTTCTTCTGCCGGAAGTTGGCGTGCTTGCAGTGGCTGGTCCTTTCGCTGGACTGCTTGGTGGAATGACAGTGGGAGCGATCGGGGGCGAAATTGCTGGGCAGACGGTGTTGTCCGAACTTGCTTCCGAGCATCGCCGATGGCTCATGGCGGGCAACTTTCTGGTCATCGTGAATTGTACGTCTGCCGACGAACCAAAGGTTCTCTCAATCTTGACAGGGCTGGAAGCACTTCATATTGACAGCCATCCTATCAGGTTAAAGAGGGCGGTAGGGTTGTAATTGGGTTAACAATGGCGTCTTGAACGGTATAATAGGGTGTCCTGCATTGTGCGAGACGATCCAAATACCTAAGAAATGGCGCCAGAATTGCAAGCGAACTCACCAGAACATAATCTGCCCGATCACCGACGCGTTGCCCTCATAAAGAGTCAGGCCACGTACAACCGCTTTTACTGCCTGGTTACTCCAGAATCTGGTATTCGAAATGCGGACTTCATTGAATCCATTCCATTCGAACTCCATTTGGGGATTGCATATCCTTGTCTTGAAGACGGACTTAACGATTTCGCAGTAATACGAACTACATACGAGACGCTTGAATTCTTTCCCGACGATTTGGAAACGCGCACTGAACTCATGGAGATCATTGCGGACGCGCGCGCTAAATTGGTGAGGCGACTTACCGAACTGCAAGAACGCATTGCGGCCAAACGTGCACACTTCCTTGGGACTGATCTCAACGAATTTAAGTCGTACGCCTGGGACATTGTTCACCGGGGCTATCCGCGACGTAACCTCGACAACATGATGAAGCTCAACGTTTTCGGCTCGGTTTCTAAGGCTGAAGGGCATGAAGATGGCTCTGAGCCACTCTACTTCTTTGAATTTCGCAACAATATGGACATGTCGTGGCTTTCCAAACAACCACCCCGAGAATTCATTGCTCTTATGTTTGGCGATGTACTTGATAGCGTTCGAGACGATGCAAACTATCAGAGCCAATACACGTTTGACAAATTTGTATTCCAAAAGTTCATTGCAATGATGTTCGTGAATTACGCCACTACCGATCCAATGTTCTATGGCACCAATCGTTCAGACTATGGCGTGTCGGCGGAAAAGGACATGGACGAGACTCCGCTCTATAGAGCGGTGGCGGACGAACTACGCAAAATAGAAATTGAGATTGCTGAAGAAGAAGGCGTTTCGCCTGCATACGCAGCAGCTACAGGTACTGTTGCGCCTGAAACTCCATTCGAATCGACTTCACGTCTGGAAGGCATGACCGTTCAGCTTCCTGGTGAACTTATCAATGAAGACGTCTTGTTGGGACCAATTGCTTCCATTTGCGCCGTCGCGGATCAACTAGCTAAACGCAATGAACACGATCTCGGTGAATTCAGTAAGTTCATCATTGCTGAAGCATCCCGCCTTGTTCGGGAACTAAAGCGATTAAAGATTGTCTCCGAAATGGCAAATGATCCCGGTGAGCGTCGCGAATAGATTTTGTACAATAGCTTCCATTATGGATGTACTTAGATCTGTGCAGTTTGGATTACAAACCTAAGCTCGTGCGAAACCCGACTGTTCATCCGCTCGTCAACAACAGTAATCCGACATTACCTCAAGTGATGC
Source organism: uncultured Chthonomonas sp. (assembly GCA_903886985.1). Taxonomy (GTDB): domain Bacteria; phylum Armatimonadota; class Chthonomonadetes; order Chthonomonadales; family CAJBBX01; genus CAISOI01. The sequence goes on along the minus strand of CAISOI010000683.1, from coordinate 5,233 downwards.
CGCGAAGGACCCATCTTAAAGCGTGGAACCACAAATCGATTATCTTTCGACAACTCATAGCCAACTAAGCACCGGCACAGTTCGTTCTGCGAACCGAATAGAAGTCGATATAGCGCAAGTTCAAGGCGCAGTTCGCCGTGCTCAAGATTGGCTTTTGCGACAGCAACAGCCGGACGGACATTGGGTCGGCGAGTTGGAAGGGGATACGATTCTTGAATCAGAATACGTTTTGCTCCTTCAGTTCCTTGGCGAGACAGATAAGTCTAAACTTCGTAAGCTTACGAACTATATTATCCGACATTGGCAGAATGATGATGGCGGTTTTCCCATGTTTCCGGGTGGGCCATCTGATGTAAGCGCTTCGGTCAAGGTTTATTTTGCCTGCAAATTGACCGGGCATACTGCGGATGAGTCTTTCATGGTCAGACTGCGTGAATGCGTGCTCGCACTAGGCGGTGTGACGCAGTGCAATACTTTCACCAAACTCTACCTCGCCATCTTCGGTCAGTACGATTGGGATGGAGTACCCACTATTCCGCCCGAAGTATTCATAGTCCCCAACTGGTTCTATTTCAACATTTATGAAATGTCCTCTTGGTCCCGTGCAATCCTCATTCCACTCGCAATCATTAACGAGGCGCGCCCGTTTGTTGACATCGCTCCCGAATGCGGTATTGACGAGCTATTTGTCGGCGGCAAGACGGGTGCAAGCACCAAACTCAAATGGGACAAACGGCGCATCACATGGCGCAATGCATTTCTCGTTGCCGATAGAGCTTTCAAAGTCTACAACAAGAGTAAGATCAAACCGCTGAGGGTAAAAGCAATCCGCGACGCCGAACAGTGGCTTTTGGACCACCAAAAAGGTTGCGGCGGACTCGGAGCAATTTTCCCGGGAATGACACATGCCGTCATGGCTTTCAAAAGTCTCGGGTATCCGGACGACCACCCTTCGGTTCAACATGAGTTGAACGAACTTAAAAAATTTGAAATTGAAGATGGGGATGAGATTCGCGTCCAACCGTGCGTATCCCCCGTCTGGGATACTGCCATTTCCGTGAATGCGCTGATCGATAGTGGTATTCCAGGTGATCACCCCGCCATTCGTAAGGCGACAACCTGGCTACTGCAAAAGCAGACTACTACAAAGGCGGATTGGTCTATTAAGGCGCCTAACGTGGAGCCGGGCGGCTGGTTCTTCGAATACGAAAATGAAGCTTATCCTGACATAGACGATACTATCATGGTTCTCATGGCACTGCACAAAGCCTATTGCATCCGCGGAACCCATTGGAAAGATCTTCCCATCGCAGTTCGCACTACCATGGAACGTGGTCTCGATTGGACTTTTGGAATGCAAAATAAGGACGGTGGCTGGGCATCTTTCGACAAAGATAACGACAAGATGTTATTCCAACACATTCCTTTTGCCGACCACAATGCTATGCTCGATCCTTCAACCGCAGACATTACTGCCCGAACCATAGAGATGCTGAGTTTCTACGGCTTTACGGTAGGTGATCCTCGGATCGATGCTGCAGTTCAATTTATTCGCAAGGATCAACAGAGTGATGGCTCTTGGTTTGGACGGTGGGGCGTGAACTATATTTATGGCACGTGGCAATGTCTGCGAGGATTGACCCTGCACAATATACCCCTTAATGATCCGATGATAGTCAATGGGATGAGGTGGATGCGCAAAGTTTCCAATAAAGATGGAGGCTGGGGTGAAACTTGCCTCTCTTATGATGATCCTGAGAACCACAAGGCTAAAGGTCCAAGCACCGCATCTCAGACTGCATGGGCAATTATGGGTCTTGTAAATGGGGGCGGCCACCATCTTGTCGAAACTCAAAATGGCCTCGCCTATTTAATGAAAACCCAACGGTCCGATGGAACGTGGGACGAGCAATGGTTTACCGGAACGGGATTTCCAAAAGTGTTTTATCTCCGTTATCATCTATACAGGCACTATTTCCCATTGTGGGCAATGGGGCAATACTTACAAAGGTCAGGAATTACTAGTAATCTAACCTAAGAGGGTTTGAGGAATCCGAATGCCAGATATTGCTGAGAATAGGCGCAAACAAAAAATTGCCACTATCGTGAGGGGATTCAGAAAAAACGCATTCAATCCACGCTTTTGGCGTTTTGTTGCGTCTGGGGCGGCAATGAGCGTAACGCAATGGGAGACAGAGGCTTGGTCAAAGCTCTTATCAACTTCCACAAAGGTTAAATCTGTACCGCTCAGAAACATCGTGGAGTCATATTGGAAGCAGTCGATAGTATTGCCAGTAACTCGAGGTGAGTGGGATACTCCATATCTTGATTTGGTTGTGTTGGGATGTTTAGTAAAGAGATTCGCTCCAAAGCGGATTTTTGAAATCGGAACGTTCAAAGGTGCAGGAACCATGACCTTAATTGGAAATGCTCCCTTAGACTGTAAAGTCTGGACCACTGATATTACAGCTTATAGCGAAGACGGTGTTGAAAGCGATGGAAAAGGGCGGCTGTTTGAAGGAACAGAGTATAATGATCGAATTGTTCAGTTCATCGAAGATGTCAATCAGTTAGATCTTACGCCGTTTGCAGACAACATTGATTTGGTATTTGTAGATGCAGGACACGATTATGAGCCAGTAACGACAGACATTAAGACAGCTTTTAAGTTGGTAGCGCCGGGAGGTTTAATCGTATGGCATGATTATCCATACTACGCCGGTGTTAGGCAAGCGTTGGATGAGCTTGCAGAATCAAAATCAATAGTACATGTCGAAGGCACAAATGTCGCGTTCTACAAAGATTCGCGTGCATAAAAAGGTAGTTTAAAGCATTCATTTTTATAGATGTTTGGAATTGCAGGAGGAAGTATAAATGCGGTACCCGATTGGTTTTACTATGGCGCAGATGAAACATCGAAATAAGATGGCCAAAGAGGGCCGCAAACGATATCCCACTGTTATTATGTTGGAGCCGCTATACACTTGCAACCTTGCGTGTGTGGGATGCTCCGTTGAGCGACACACGGGAAAACTTGTCGACCGCATGCCGGTAGAAAAACTTTTCAAGGCTGTCGACGATTGTGGAGCGCCAATCGTGAATATCTGCGGCGGTGAACCCACGCTTTATCCAGAATTGAAAGAGTTAATTGAGGGGTTAATTGCGCGCGGCAAGTACATACTCTGCTGTACCAACGCCCTCAAACTCGACACGAAAGTGTTTGATGTTATTGCGCCTAGCCCCAATCTCTTCTTGATGATCCACTTGGATGGAATGCGTGAAACCCACGATTATGTCTGCCAGCGGGAAGGCGTCTTTGACAAGGCAGTCCAGATGATCAAAGAAGCCAAACGTCGAGGATATACCGTTATGATTAACACAACGGTATATAAAGAGACCGCCGTCACAGAAGTCGAAGAGATGTGCAAAATGGTGGACGACCTTCGTGCTGATGGGATCTTGGTATCACCCGGTTACGAATATGAGAGCGTCGATAAGAATGTCTTCCTCACCAAAGAGCAAACCCACGAGAAGTTCAAGTTAATTCGGGACTTCTCTCCGAAGTACAAAGTGAATGCAACACCTTTCTTTCTGGAATTCGCTGCGGGAATGCGCGAACTTCCCTGTGCACCTTGGTCCACGGTCAACTATACACCCAAGGGCTGGAAGGCTCCCTGTTATCTCATCGATGGTGAAGGTCACTTCGACAATTGGGAAGATTTCTGGAATAAAACAAACTGGGAATATTGGGAAAGCCGCTTGGATCGACGTTGCTTGAACTGCAAAATGCACAGCGGTTTTGAGCATAGCGCAGTCGAAGAAGCGATGAAGACTATGAAGGGCAAATTGCAATTGGCTGCATGGTCAATTAGCAAGTAATCACGACCGAATGTCACCGCACAAGTGTGATAATTGAGTAGTTTCAATCAATGAGAACAGCGGTGACAGGTGGTACAGGGTTTGTTGGTGCCCACGTAATACGCAAGTTGGTCGAACGGGGGGATTCCGTGAATGCCCTTGTTCGATCAACCAGCAAGACAGATAACCTTCTCGGATGCAATGTTCAGACCTGCTTCGGAGATCTCCAAAACATCAATTCCCTTAGAACTGCATTTGCGGATTGTGACGTCGTGTTTCATGTTGCTGCCGACTACAGGTTGTGGTCGCGTGATCCACAGGAACTCTATCAGAACAATGTAGATGGAACCCGCAATGTCATGCAGGCTGCCTCAGACCTCCGCATTCCTCGTATCGTCTACACAAGTACGGTTGGCGTTCTCGGCATACCAAGAGATGGCTCTAATGGAAATGAGGAAAGTCCAGTAACGGTTGACGACATGATCGGGCACTACAAACGTAGCAAATTTCTTGCCGAAGAGGTCGTTGATACATTCGTCGCAGACCATGGACTTCCCGTGGTCATCGTCAATCCAAGCACACCTGTTGGGGATCTTGATATTAAGCCAACTCCAACGGGCAAGATTATTGTCGATTTTTTGAATAACAAAATCCCGGCGTACGTCGACACCGGACTCAATCTTATTGATGTTCACGATGTTGCAATCGGACACCTTTTGGCGGCAGAAAAAGGGGAAATCGGTAGACGTTATATTCTCGGCAATCAAAACCTCTCTCTCAAACAGATATTACAGGAACTTGCCCATCTGACCCACAAAGAGCCACCTCGAACTCAGATTCCCTATTCCGTGGCATATATTGCTGCAGCAATAGATACGTTGGTCGAAGGAGGTATCCTTCATAGAGAACCAATGATCGCTTTAGAAGGCGTCAAAATGGCTCGGAAGGAAATGTTCTTTAGTGCAAACCGTGCAGTCACCGAACTAGGATTACCGCAATCCAACGTGACAAAGTCGTTGGCACGTGCAATAGAATGGTTCAGAATAAACGGATACGTTGAACAACGTTAATCACGGGAGCTGACAAGTGGCACAGGGGACAGCGTTTGTACTCATAATTTTTGTAGCTGCGATTTCCTCATTTCTTTCCATCCGCATATACAAATTGTTGATCAATCGTTTATGGTTAGATGTTGCAATAAGTAGCTTTCGACGATATCTCGCAGATGCATCACTCGGGCAAATTGGCAAGTCAGACATGGTTCTCGATATCGGCAGTGGGGATCGCCCACATCCTCGTGCGGACATAATTTGTGATCGCTATGAAGTTAGTTGGGAACGTACAACTGCCCTGTTAAAGGATCGTCCGCTTATTT
>CAISOI010000682.1 GCA_903886985.1 uncultured Chthonomonas sp. | reverse complement strand
GGAATGGAAATGCCCGGTCTGCCCGTTTTACGGCTTGAATTGGCGAAAAGGGGAATGGGTGATTGGGTGCGCGTGCCCGATACTTTTTCTCGTTTTTCGCTGGTACGTATTTAGTTGTTAATTTGCCATGCATGGTGCTCCCTTCTCGTTTTGAATGGGTGAATGGAAGAATCGATGAATGGGAGTGCTTGCGCGATCTCTTCATCTTGCTTTTTCACCGGTATGAAAATAGTTGTTTGTTTTGTGACATTTTGGGCGGGCACGATGCCCGCATCATACAAGTACGGTTGGATGCAATTTGGTGTGGCCGCACGAAATTGAACCCGGGTTCAGGAAGTCGGTTGATCGGACCGACGACCTGAAGTTTTGTGCTTGTACTTTACTACTCGTTTGAGGTTGAGGAATCCGGAAAGGATTTGGAAAGTTTTTTTAAAAAAAGTTTTTGAGGTGTGTATTTGGAGGCAGGACCATTCCCGTCAGGCTATGGCTGCCACCTACCAAAGAATGGGAATTAGTATACGCGAAGTAAGGGGTTACGGCAAAGGCGAATGTAGGAAACAGCACATGATTTCAATGCACTTTGTTTCCCAGCCCTGAAGGGCTAGGCTAGAGGCTTCGCCTATACTGCCACAACTTCCGATTGGCAGTGGTAGCCTGCACGGACAGGAGGGGTACACAGAATCATGGAAACGACAGGGAATTGTTAGTGATCAGCAGATTCCTCCATTGCGCCACAATACCCGTTTGTGTTGGCAGTTGTAATAATTACCGGCCGAAAGGATTCAGATGACGTTGAGGTTTGTTAGCTTTTTTTCGGTGCCCGCAGCTAGGTGCGAGAAACTCAAGAAAACCCTACTATGAAGGAAATCACTCTGTATTCAAATGTTACGGCTAGGGCTGCTTGGAAATCTCTGGCGGACTTTCTCGTTGATTGCGTCCTTTAAATTCTTAGATTGTCTCGACAACTTGCTCAATTCCAAGGCGTCTACAACATTGTTGGGTTCCATAGTTTCAAGCATTTTGCGGCATGCCCAATGCGCATTCAGCTGGATGCACTTTAGAAATTTTTCGGACCACGTCAATGAGTTGTCCGTTAACATTTGTACCGATCTGAGTTGATTCCAGCTAAATCCTCCCTCAGGAAAACTCATTAATAACATTGATATATTGTCGTCGCTGAAGGATGATTGACTACAAGCCGCTTTAATAAGACCGCCCACAGCTGACGGCCACTGCTCGCGGTTTTCTGCCAGCATATCAATTACGGCGGGTGAGATCGTTCGCATACCATCTGAAAGTCGCATAACTTCGTAGTAAAAGTCAGCTTCTTCGTCAGATTCTTGTTGGTCGACCATTTCATTTTTCCTGTAAACACTTTGCTCAGTCAAATTCACTTCCGCCAACCACTATTAATTGGTTGCCGGATTGGCAGTGCGCCACGCGGTGTAATCCTGAATGACGGGTGTCCAGAGTGCCTCTCTGTTTTGAACTCCTTTGTCGTCCAGCGGTTGAGGTGGAAGGGGATCGTCGTGCCATAGCCACACGTTTACGCCCATAAATTGCTTGTTCTTCATCTGTGGCAGCATTTCGGGAGCATTGATGGTTGGTATGAGCTGGCCACCGAGGGAGCGGCTCGCGGGGCCGACGCATTGGTCTTGAACTCGCATCATGATTCGGCTGATGGGTGTATTCCCGATATGGTATGCTTGCGGCATAAAACTCTGGCAGTGCGCGAGCATGGCATCGACAGGAATGTTGTGGTCGTCGGGATTACAATAGCTCGACAGGTGAAGATTAACACGGTGCCCTGTCGCTTCGGCAATCCCATGAAATAACTCGTCGACAACGCTCGTGTCTGCATTATGCCATTCGTCTTCGGCATCCAGTATGAGATGGTCGATGCCCTCCGGAAGTGCTGCTGCAATACCGTCGATCTGAACTTGAATATTATTGGGAAAGACATATGCCCAGGCGATCACCTTCAGACCTATGGTTTTGGCATCAAACAGAAGCTGCTTCAGTGACTGGGGAGAATGCGGTACCGTGGTGCTGCCTTCTCGGTGAACGACCCGAACGACAAGATAATCAAACCCGAGCCCCTGTACTTCGTGGAGATGGCCGAGAGCGGCTTCCGTCACATTGGTCCAAACTCCAAAACGCCCTTCTAACGAACTCATTGTTGTGATGCCTCCTTGGTCGCTTCAACTTTTGTTACAGTTTGGAGAAGTAAAAATATTGAGATACAATTGAATTACTCGTTACAACAACGTAAATCAGGAATCCTTTGTGAAAGGTAGATTTTGCAATGGCGGACCAAATAATTATTACGATCCAACGTCCAGATGTTGGGATAAAATACAACCCGGAAAGCCCTGAAGCTGAGATGCTCGACGAACTGGCATCTATGGAGCTAGGGTTTCACGCTCTTTCGCGGCATATTCGTCATCTATTTCAGGAGCTGGGTATGCGAGTGCCTGATGAAGTGACTGCAGTATATAACTCTGATGCTGCAAAGCGTGGTTTGTAATTGATG
>CAISOI010000681.1 GCA_903886985.1 uncultured Chthonomonas sp. | reverse complement strand
CGTCAGGAAGTCTTTATGGCTTTTGATGGCGAGAAGCCGATCATATCACTTCGGATCGAAGACGTTCAGCCAAAAGGCGGCATGAAACTTCATCTGGCGGGAGTCCATTGGCTGGATGCCCTTACACCGCCCCTGGAGCATAAACTGGCGGAATTGGCGGTTTCTGTATGTAGACTTTTGGGTTTGCCAATAAGAACCAGTCCGGGCAATAATATTCAAGCGCCTGTTGTCATTTCGACACCGTCACCCCCTTTGACCCCAATCATAATCCCGAATGACAAACAAGTAGTTTCCTCGCAGAATGGTAATTCCTACATCCATGAACAAACAGGTCTGGAGATGGTTCTCATTCCGGCAGGCGAATTCCTTATGGGTGATGATGACCAGAGTGACAATCCACGCCATAACGTAAACTTGAGCAATTACTATATTTCGCGAACGGTTGTTTCCGTAGAGCAATATCTAAAATTCTGTAGTGAAACCGGCTATGATCAGCCCGAGCAACCAGATTTTAACCCGAATTGGTCCAAAAGAAATTATCCTATCGTCAATGTTAGTTGGAGAGATGCACAAGAATTTTGTAAATGGGCTGGTCTGAAGCTCCCCTCCGAGGCGCAGTGGGAAAAGGCGGCAAGGGGTGCATCTCCGGATACACGTAAATTTCCATGGGGAGATACTTTTGATGCTTCAAAGCTACAATGCAGTAAATCGTCATACGGAGACTCCAAATCGACTGTGCCTGTGAATACTTTTCAACAGGGACCGTATGGTTTGTACGATGTCGCTGGGAACGTCCGGCAGTGGTGCAGAGACGCTTATCAGTCTGATTTCTGGCTTAATCGACCTGTCGGAGAGGTTGATCCGGTCAATTTGGTGGAAGGTGTTCGCGTTCTTCGGGGCGGTTCTTGGATCAGCTACTTCCCGGACGACTTCCGGGCGTCGTACCGTGTCAACTACATCCCTACGAGCAGGAACAACGACGACGGCTTCCGTTGTTCATCAGGACCTTAATTTCCCTTTGCTCTTTAATCCTTTTACACTTTGAATGGCGCGAAGCGCCAAAATTTCAGGAATTCAAAAAAATAAAGCTGAGCGAATTCGCTCAGCCCGATTTTTCTAACCTATTCGAAATCTCCGTCTGGTTCCTCGTCTTCGTCATCGCCGGATACATCGTCGACGACATCGCCCAGCGCGCTCAGTTCATCCACTTCGACGGAACTTCGGCGAAGTTCAAGATCCGCCATGCCAGGGATACGCGGATGCTTTTGACGGCACTCTTCACACTGAAACTTTACGTTAGCTCCCGCTAACCATGTAGGGATGGCTGCGATTGGCTTGTTGCATTCGAAGCACGAAACTTCGTGTACTGTTAAATCTTCCAAAGTCGACATTAATATCTCCAAAAGCGGACCCGTTAACTCTTCTATTCAGCAGAGGGAGTTTCGTCATCCGGGGTCGCTGGTATTGTAATCTGTTTTGCAGGGGCTGCTTCTGCTTTTTCTAATTCGGCGGCTTTTGCAAGTCGAACGGACACGATCCCGTTCACGATCATCAATGCAGAGGCACCCAAATATTCCAGCCAAGCGTACGGATTGGGTTGTTGACCCGGTTCGGTCAAAAATCTGTTTCCCGTCGCCGCACCTGCAAGTGAAATTGCGAGAAGCATAAGACCTATGATAATGAACGCATTCAAGTAACGCATTCTCGGAGGCTCTCCATTTAAGGCTGTTCTTACGTAGCAGAATATGATACCCTGTCTTTTCATACGTATGTCAAATACCGACCG
>CAISOI010000680.1 GCA_903886985.1 uncultured Chthonomonas sp. | reverse complement strand
GTGGCGTTTCATTCACCAAGCAGAACAGTCTTAATCCGCGCCCAATGTACTACAGCAATGTTCACGTGGACCCTACCGACGATACCAAACTGTGGGTACTTGGGGTTAACTTGCACTATTCGTCCGACAGTGGAAAGACCTTTACTGCACGCCCACTCAACAAAATCCACTCGGACTTCCATGCTTTCTGGATAGACCCTAACAATCCTCGCCACTTCCTTGCAGGGTGCGACGGCGGAATCTGGTGGACTTATGACAATGGTTTTACGTGGGATTACAACAACAATTTCCCATTGGGACAGTTCTACGAAGTAGCTTTCGACTACAAGAAACCATATTACGTTTATGGTGGACTTCAAGACAATTTTAGCTGGATGGGGCCAAGCTCAGTCCCCTATGCTGAAGGGTCCAGCAATGATGAATGGATAAACATTGGCGGTGGAGATGGATTTTACTGCGCGGTTGATCCAAGTGACAATGACATTGTCTATCAAGAATCCCAAAATGGCGGAATTACCCGTCTGAACATGTCTACCGGTGAACGAAAAGGCATCAAGCCTCGACCACTCCCCGGAGAACCGGCTTATCGGTTCGACTGGAATTCCCCGATCATGATCTCCCCACATAACCCGAAGAGAATTTACATCGGTGGCAACCGTCTGTTTATTTCAGACGAGCGTGGAGATACGTGGCGACGCACTATAGACCTTTCGACTCAACCTGATCGCTCCAATTGGCCGATACTTGGTGTCAAGGTAACGACAAAGACACTATCTACGAATGATGGGCAAGATACATTTGGTCAAGTCGTGACGATGTGCGAGTCGCCCGTGAAGAAGGGTTTACTCTATGTCGGTACTGATGATGGCAATCTGCAAGTATCAGCCGACGACGGGGCAACGTGGACGAATCTGGTTTCTAATGTTACAGGCGTTCCTGCCGGAACTTACGTATCTCGTGTGGTCGCATCCAAATATGCAGAAGGACGCATTTACGCTACTTTTGATGGTCACCGCAGCAATGACTTTAAGCCATATGTCTATGTCAGCGAAGATACCGGTAAAACGTGGAAACTTATTACGAGTGGAATTCCTGTCGGATGCACACTTCACGTTGTTCGTGAGCACCCAAGAAATCCGAACTTGTTGTTCGCGGGAACCGAAAAAGGACTCTATGTCTCTTTCAACAGGGGCGAAAAGTGGATTCACGTGTCGAAACCGCTTCCAAACGTACCGGTTGATGATGTTCAAATCCATCCCCGTGACAACGATCTGATATTGGCAACGCACGGTAGAAGCATATGGATTCTGGATGACATAGGCGCTATAGAAGGAATAACGGAAGCAGCAAAGTCTCAAAAGCCAACTATCTTCCCGATCCGACCAGCAGTTCAATATCGTGTTAGTGCACGCAAGGGATATGATGGCGACAAAAAGTACTTCTCTCCAAATGCTCCTACGGGTGCCATTATTCAGTATTATCTTCCACATGCTCTCGCTGAAAAAGAGACCATGAAGCTGACCATTTTGGATAAGTCTGGCAGGAACAGTATCGCTGAACTACGAACAGCAACGAAGACCGTTGGAGTCAACCGAGTGATCTGGGATATGAGGATTGGGGCGGTTACACCTCCACCAACCACTACGCCAACCCCCACTCCAGGACAGGGACGACGATTCCAAGGAATTCGTGGACCGCGTGTCCTTCCCGGCAGCTACACCGTTCAATTGACTTACGGCAAAGAAATAATAACCAGTCAGTTCACTGTTGAGGAAGACCCACGTCTGAAACTCACTCAAAAAGAGCGCAAAGCTCAGTTTGAGCTGCTTATGAAGTTGAACGGGCTCTCTGCCAGTTCGACCAACATTCGCAGAACTTTGGACAAAATGACAGACGATCTTGATGAGCTCGTGAAGTCAGACACCTTTAAGAATGCACCAAAGTCTCTAAAAGACAACGCGGCTGCTTTACAGAAATCCGTGTCTGACCTTCAGGACCGATACAATGGGCGCACACCAAAACCGGTTGCCACAACCGTAGCAACAGAAAACAAGCCCGTTGCGACAGTAACTCCGGACGAATCTCCACGCCCAACAGTCGTTGCTGTTGCGCCGCGAATATCACAGTTAATCTTTAGTATCGACTCAATTACAGAGGTTCCTTCCAAAGCGGCACAGACGGAAACTGAAAATATTGCTAAAGAGATACATTCGATTGTTAGGGAAGTAAACGAAGTATCGGGCAAACGACTAAACGATCTCAACAGGCAACTTGCAGGAGCTAAATTGAAACCGCTGGCGACTGCAGATCGGATAGCTATGGTTGTTTATGGCGGTAACGTTGGACATCCCGCCGATCTCGTTCTGGTTGACTCTGATGACGACGACAATTAGTCCTAATTACCGATTGTTTATGTTGGCAGCCATCTGCAAGACGTCTGCCAATTTTGCACTTAATGGAGATCGCAGATGATTTCAACTTTTCTGGCTATTGCTCTCAGTACTGCCATGTTCGGTAGTCCAAAGCAGTTCGCCCCTTTGAGAGTTGGTGTCGTTGGGTTGGTTCATGGTCACGTCGGTGGATTTTTGAACGGCGTCCTCAACCGAAAAGACATTGAAATTGTTGGTATTGCCGAAGCAAATGGTAAGGTTGCTCAAAAGTACGAAAAGCAATACAAGTTAAACCACAACCTCTTCTTCACAAGCTCAACTGAGATGTTCGACAAGACGCACCCAGAAG
>CAISOI010000679.1 GCA_903886985.1 uncultured Chthonomonas sp. | reverse complement strand
CTTCATCCGTCATCGGTATTCCATAGAGAAGTCGGACCAAAAGTGCAAGCAATTTGTTTACAATTTTGTTTGGCAATCTCATGGAGGGCCATTCGCCCATGAAACGCGATCCGTAAACAGCTGAAACAGTCGGATCTTGAAAAGCTGCTATGATGCTCAAATAGTCAGCAGGATCGTATTCGAGATCACCATCTTGAATTATAGCAAATTCACCTGTTAGAAAAGGTAATGCTAGCCTAATGCATGAACCTTTGCCCCGGTTCACATCTTGGTACAGCACCTTGACATTGGGGAAATGTCCTTCCACTTGCTTCTTAAGCAAGTCCCGTGTACCGTCGGTGCTGCAATCATCAATAATGACTATCTGTTTTGAAATATCAACCGCTTGAACTCGGTTGATAATCTCAAACAAGTTGTCCTTCTCATTATAGATAGGCACCACTACAGACAACACAACCGGATTAGCAAAACCCATACTGTCTGCAACTTCTTCTAAGTGTTCGTTAATGGCAGTACCAAATCAATTGGGACATCAGCACACTATGCAAACCGAGGGGTGCATAAACAATATTCTGCATCTAGCGTGCCCCACGACCTGTCAAGACAGCTGGCACGGTCTGCCAAACAATTTTGATGTCGCCCCAGAAGGACATATTTTCAATATACTTTAGGTCAAGTTCCATCCACTCTTCAAAAGACAGATTACTGCGTCCACTAATTTGCCAGATACACGTTATACCGGGTCGAACGGCGAGGCGATTGAATTCTCTCTGACCATATTTCTCAACTTCAATTGGAACTGCAGGTCGAGGTCCGACTATACTCATGTCACCAACAAACACGTTCCACAGTTGCGGTAATTCGTCCAAACTTGCTTTTCGAATGAACTTTCCAATTGGCGTCATTCGAGGATCGTTTTTTATCTTAAAAACAGGTCCGGTGGCTTCATTGAGATGTTCCAGATCGGCCTTCATCTCATCCGCATTGACAATCATGGACCGAAATTTTAGGCAGGTGAAGTGGCGGCCTCCGAGTCCCACACGGGTTTGCTTGAAGAGCAATGGCCCTTTAGATGTGAGCTTGATGGCGATCGCCACTGTGAGGAAGATCGGTGAAAATAATATCAGGGCAACCCCGGAAACGAGTATGTCCATCATTCTTTTATAAGAGTGGTACGGTATGGGATGGATTTCAACTGTAGGACTGCTAGCGCTTACGCTGCTTTCGTTAATATCCTCTTCCATATTTGTTGCTTCCATATCGTGCACGTTCTCTTCTTGTTCCAAAAACTTCGTAGTTATCCATTCGTACTATTAGACCATTCTATACGTTTTGGATTAAATTGTCCACCCAGAATGAAGCAAGATCACACTGACGATGCTTTGTCCATTTCGATGAACATTCGATAGACGATCTTTTTGGGCAGCTTCAATTTCTGAGCAACCTCGTTGATTGCATCTCGATTACTTATGCCAGTGGCAATCGCCTTTCGCAGGCAGTCGCCAATGTCCGTCTCACATACTTCTGCCATTGCTGGAACTTCAATATTGCCGGCGACCACGAGAGTATATTCGCCACGTGGCGAATTTTGGCTCAGAAAACTCAGTGCCGAAGAGATAGTTCCTCTGTATGTCTCTTCAAATTTCTTGGTGATCTCTCGGCATAGTGCTATCTCCCGATCACCAAGTATCTGAAACATGTCTTTCAGGGTCGCTTCTACTCTGTTCGGAGCCTCAAATAATACTACGGTTCGCCGTTCTTCTCGAAGCCCTTCAAAAAACGCTTTCCTATCGCCTTTGGGACGAGGCGGAAATCCATCAAAAGCAAACCTGCCTCTAGCTAAACCAGATGTCAACAATGCAGAGATCGGCGCACTTGGGCCAGGTATGTGTATTACTTCAATGCCAACTGCAATTGCTCTTTGCACCATCTCTCCGCCTGGGTCAGAAATAAGTGGAGTACCCGCATCGGATACGATCGCAATGTCTTCACCGCTCAACAGCCTAGCTGCCAGCTCGTCAGTTTTTGCTTCCAAAGAATGTCGGTGAAACGATGTCATCGGGGTATGGATATCGTAATGGCTCAGGAGTTTCCGAGACACACGGGTATCTTCCGCTGCTATAAGAGCAACCTCTTTGAGCGTCCTTAGCGCGCGCAGAGAGATGTCCTCAAGGTTTCCGATTGGCGTGCTGACGAGGTAAAGAGTGCCCTGTTTCGTGGTGGAGTTCATGGATTAAAAAATTTCATGCGGCAGACTTTTCGCCCGCCGCATGGATTATTTCATCTCGTTACTTTTTATTGTTCGG
>CAISOI010000678.1 GCA_903886985.1 uncultured Chthonomonas sp. | reverse complement strand
CTAAAGTAGTCGCGAATATAATACCACGAATTTGATTACACGATATATAATACACGAAAAACATATCGTATTTTGTGAGAGGGGACTTCCTTATTGAAAATAGAACAGAAGGCTCAACCAGCGACCGCATGGACATTTCTATCCAATCACTCTCATGTACTTATCTGCTTGGCACGGGACCCATTTTCGCGGCTGCGAGATGTGGCATTGATGGTCGGGATCACAGAACGGGCTGTTCAGCGGATTGTGGCTGATCTGGAAGATGCAGGTGTCATCACTCGAACACGGGACGGAAGACGCAATCAGTACGTAATTCATCGCAATCGGCCACTACGACATTCGGTGGAACAAGGCTGTACGGTTGACGATTTGCTCTCAATGGTTCCTGAGTCGCCTGTTTCAAAGCAAACGATCGTGTCCACCTGATCAATATGTGAAACAGGTTCATCAACACCGTCGCGCTCTCTACACAGGGGTAAATAGTTTCACGGTGATAAGCCCATCATTGCAGATTAATCTGGGCACGAGGACCTTGCGTATGCCGAACATTTCAGGTAAATAAATGGTCAATAGTATTGTATTTTCAAGATGTCATCAAGGGTGATTAATATGCACAGGTCAAATTGGCTCAAGCCGAGAGCTTTCACGCTCATAGAATTGCTCGTGGTCATCGCGATCATAGCGATATTGGCCGCCATACTCTTCCCTGTGTTTTCGCAGGCAAGAGAGAAGGCTCGGTCCGCATCATGTGCCAGTAATGCTCGCCAACTTGGCTTAGGTGTCCTAATGTATGTTCAAGACTATGATGAAACCCTAACTCCAGTATCAATTCCGACTCAGGGAGCGGATGATATTCTCTGGCCGACATTGATCAGTCCCTACATCAAGAACAATCAGATAAGAATGTGTCCAAGTGACACTGTTAGTAAACAGAACTCATACGGTCTAAACGAAATTACATTCCCGGATCTTGGGGATGAAATTAGTTCACAAACACCGATTGTGAATTTGGCTGCTTTTCAAACTCCCACCGAAACTGTGATGCTCTGCGAACTTGGTACTGAGAACGATCTTAAAAGTCCTAAAGCCGATGCATACAAATCCACTGCACCAAGCCATCCTTTAAATGACGAAGCAGATGCACGACCTTCCGCGCGCCACTTCAATCGAGCAAACGTTACATTTATGGATAGCCATCAGAAGTCTTATCTCCTCAACCAGTTCTACACAAACCAGAATCCAGTCGACAGAGCCTACACTCCTTAACGGAGCTTCCATTCGCACAATTTATAGTCAACGCTTTGTCAAAAGCTGAATTTAGCCCTTGACAACGGGTAAACATGACGATATAATCAATATTAGTACTTACTCGTCCTACCTAAATGTACTGTGGAGATGAACGGTATGAGCAGCAAAGAAAAAATATTGCACGTTGCGTTGGAGCAGTTTTATCACAACGGTTACCAATCGTCCAGCGTAGATGACATTATTGCTGAGGCAGGAGTTAGTAAAAGCAATTTTTACTACCACTTCAAGTCGAAGGAAGACCTCGGGCTGACTGTTCTAAATTTTAGAAGTGAAGAATTCAGAAATGCCTTGGATTGCACATTGTGCAATGAAGATCTGAATCCTGAACAACGATTGCTTAGTTTTCTTAAGTTGATGCAATCCTCCCAAGAGGAGATGGGGCAGCAATGCGGATGCCCTTTTGGAAACCTTGTGGCGGAAATGGCAGAGCACAGTGAGAAAATTCGCTGTACTCTCAGCCGAATGTTTGGAAGTCTCAAGAATTTGGTTGCAGACGTGATAGTAGAAGGTCAGTTAAATGGCGTGTTCCGCAATGACGTGGAACCTGACAATATGGCAGCACTCATCGTCAATTCGATGCAGGGAATGCTGCTAATGACAAAATGTCACAAGTCACATGATACACTCGGTCGAGGAGTCGTGACACTTGTAAGACTCATCGAAACTGATGAATGGCAGTCGAGAACAGATGACAATCTCAGAATGGTTTGATATTTAATACAAATTAACGAAACTTTTTTCGTAGTTGGTTCGTCTTTAGGTCGTACCGGTCCGTACTAAAGCAGGAATTGCAGCAATTGCGGTCAAGGAGAAATTGAATGATCACGCAAATCAAAAACAATAGTCTCGCCGAATCACAACAAGAATTTGAGACCCTGGTGCTCCGAACGAAGCGACAGGCATACAATATGGCTTACCGAATGACTGGCAATCGCGATGATGCGGAGGACCTTACCCAAGAGGCGTACCTGCGAGCGTTTCGTTCTTTCGATCGCTATGATAGGGCACTACCTTTCGAGAATTGGTTCTTCAGAATTCTATCCAACCTATTTGTTGACCGTTTGCGGCGAAAGCCCAAACAGGCGCCATTGTCCCTCAATCAATCGATGGCGAATTCGGAAGGTGACGATGATTTCACACTTGAAATTCCCGATCCAGAGAGCAACCCTGAACATTTGCTTATGAAGGACATTGTGGACGAGAAGATCCAAAGTGCGCTGGCATCCATGCCTAAGGACTTCAGAAACGCTGTGCTACTATGCGATGTCGAAGGTCTGAGCTACGAGGAGATTGCTGTCGCGATGGGTTCTAGTATCGGAACCGTTCGATCTCGAATTCACCGTGGTAGATTGATGTTGCGGAAGCGCATGGAAGGCGTCGCTGCTAAACCGCGTAGCAATCAAAAGCTATGTCAGGTTCCAGCATAGACTTGCCCCACCCAACTTTCAACAACCTCCCGAAAAGATATTTCGGGAGGTTTTCGTTTTGATCTATATCCTTTCACAAACAATGTCCGCATTCCGCATTCCGTCGGATGGTGTAGAATCACTTCATGAGTACTACGCGACTAATTGCAATCGGCGACATTCACGGACAGATTTCACCCCTTCGAACATTGATTGATCAGATTGAGCTTCTCAATTTGACTTCGGAAGATATTCTCATTTTCCTCGGCGACTATATTGATCGAGGTGAAGACAGCCGTGCGGTCATTGAGCTCCTTCTAGAGATTAAAGCAAGGAGACCGAATTCGGTATTCCTCCGAGGAAACCACGAGCAACTTTTGATAAGTGCTATGGATGCCGAGAAGCCCGAGATCACGGAGTTCGACACACTCTTAAATGGGCCAGAGATGAATCTATGGCTCCAAAATGGGGGCATAGATACCCTTTACAATTATGAATTGAACAACGTTCTGGAAATTTGGTCCCACTTCCCGAAGACACATGAAGAGTTTATTCGAGCCACGACGTTTGAATTCCGCAAGAATGGGTACTACTTTGTTCATGCGGGAATACTCTCGTTTGGGCAGTGGTGGGAAGGTGCCAGTTATAACATCGATCCTCGGTTATGGATCCGGGAGCCATTTCTTTCATCGGATGAAGATTTCGTGATGTCCGGCCCGGAGGCGATTGGCGGCAAGAATCCGGTCAAATATGCGTCGGCGGAGTTGGGGAGGAAGATTGTCGAGAAGATGGGGCAGTTGATTGGGGCCAAGGCACGCGAGGCATTGAGTGAAGTGGCGGGGCCTCGTTAGCCGCCCTGCTTG
>CAISOI010000677.1 GCA_903886985.1 uncultured Chthonomonas sp. | reverse complement strand
GGCGGCGCTGTAAGTGAGATTAACGCAATAAATGATAGTTCAATTGCAGTCGGTGAAGCGCAAGAATCTAATTCTAAATGGAGCGGATTCTTCATTCAAGGAATTTCGAATATTAAGACAATCCCTAATGCGGATGCGCTAAGATTTTATTACGTCGATGGAACGCGATTTGCTTATGGGGTTGTAGATCCAAACCCCTTTAATTACACAGCCCAACTCCAAGCACTTAACGGCGTAATAATAAACTATTTTATTAATCGTGGAACATATGTCAATAATTCAATGTTTGGTGGAGACAAGGGCGGTAATTTTGCAGTAGGAAATGTTCGCTTGGTCGCAAATGGTCCCCGTATTCCAACTCGGATCGGCGGAGGTATCTTTTTTGGATTCAATCCTGTGACCTTCAACACACTTGGAGGCTCAGAAGGCGAAATGAGAAGTGCCACCTCACAAGGCGTCTTTGTTGGCTGGTCTAATGTATCGTCAGGAGCGGTACATGCAACAATCTGGGTTTCCGGATTAACGCTCGACTTAGCTCCTTCAAATTCCTCCTCAACTGCATATAACATCAATGATGCAGGTCGTATTGTGGGCGTAGTCGATAACCGCGCAGTGTATTGGGCGGACCAAAACAGCACCCCAACTTCAATGGGTTCGATTGGTGGGACAAGTTCAGTCGCGCTCTATCAGAATGATGTTGGGGAAGCGGTTGGGTATGAGCAGTTCGCTTCTGGTCGGCATGGGTTTATCTGGACGGCTTCTGGTGGCATGGTGGATGTAAACAATCTTTTGCCTCGCGGTTCAGGTTGGATTGTGCAAGAGGCAAGAGGGATAAATAATGAGGGGCAGATTGTTGGAATTGGACTAAATGCCCTCGGACAGCAGAGAGGATTTATTCTGTCTCCTATTTCAAAGAGTGTGGACGTTTCGAACGGCTTCCAGCTTAAATCAGTTTCAGACGGACGGGCTTGGATTACGGACGCAACAGCAGTTAGTTTGTTAGACCTTAACAACCTGACACGAACTCCCTCGTTAATGTATCCTGTGACTGCATCACCGGGTGATGCAGCAACCGCAGTGGCCATGAGTTCCTATACCGCCAACTATGTCAAATCCCCGCACAATCCATTTGCAGCACCCGCGGTATTGTGGAGCGGCAAGAATGGGTCGTTCTGGCTTTCGTTCGGCAGGGCTACTCAATCAGTGACTGCAACGAATAACTACAATTATTTGGATACTTATGGGTGGCAGCCCTATAACAGCAGTTGGAAGGCTGTTGATGTCGCGACAGATTCTAATAACATCACCCATGTCCTGTTGGCATCTGTGGACAAGTTAGCGGTGATCTGGTCCGTGGACCCTCAAGGCAACGTCTTGCGAACAAAAGTCATTCCTGGTACATCAGGATATGCTCCGAGCCGCATGACTGCTGGAAAGATTTCCACAGATCCTAATCTGAGATTGGTTTGGAAATCGACGGACGGTTCAAATTCCATTCAGATCATGACTTTGGACACTAGTACTTTGGCTACAAAGGCAACCTTGAACGTGGCTTCACCTTCAATTGGCTTTACATTTCAGGATATTGATATCGAAAGTACTGTAACACCCTATCTCCTTTGGACAGCACCCTTTGGAGCGGAGATCACGTCCACTGTTAACCTCACAACCGGGGCGCACTCCAATGTGTACCAATTTGGACCCTATGGGGCCATAGACTGTGTTGCAATCAGTGTAGAAGATGCCTACTTTATGGTAATAGCTGGAAGGTATACATATCTTCCACGCCCAACTCTTATCTGGAATTACTGGCCAGAGGTCGGGACGAATGAAGGACAGGTATGGTTTAATACGCCAACCAACACTAACAGCTATGGATATTACACCTACTATTGATATTAGAATTAGTTGAATTGGTCCTGCAAAATCTGGCTGAAATCCGTAGTTGTCGTCCATTCGAAACGAGGGGAGTTCAAACGACTCCCTTTCGCAATTCATCCAATGGATAAAGTGTTCCACGCCAGATGATTCCGCCTTGCCGATAGGTGAACCACATCGATCTCAGAATGATATAAATGACAATGAGACCTGCTATTGGAAAACCTAGCCCATACAGCGGATTTGCCCCGCGTTTTGGGGCTGCGCGAAACGCCGCATAGACCATGTTGAAGATCGCAATCATACAGAATATTCTGCCAGCCGTCGGTCCGACGAAAAGTCCTATTGCTGGCCATACCGCAAGCAAAAATATCCCCAAAATTCCTGCAATAGCCTTGACAGGGTTGTAGTCCATTCCGCCAAACATGTTTTTGGTTAACCCAACAACAATTCCCCTAAGACCGACCACCCAGCGAACACTTACGCACCCGCCCGCCATCATTACGTTGCAGCGTGCACCAGAACGCTTTAGTATCTTTCCGAGTTTCATATCGTCGGCGACATCCATTGGAAGTACTGAATGACCTCCAGACTTTTCGTATGCCGTTCGTCGAACGAGATTGAACGCTCCTACACCCATGTATGCTTTTGATTTTGGGTCAGGGACACGCCAGGGTTTGTAGCCCATGGTCAAAATAACTCCGAAAAACCAGACGGAGAGGGTTTCCCAGAATCCGCGCACATCGACATCTGGGAGGATAACAAGATGATCCAGATTTTCTCGTTCCATGACGCCAATGGATCTTAGTAGAGTGGATGAACTCATATGAACATCGGCATCAGTGAAGAGAAGGTAGTCGCCCTTGGATGAGTCTGCCCCCATGTGGAGCGCATGGTTTTTGCCGAGCCATCCCTCAGGGAGGGACTTCACGTGAACGACCTGTAGATGATCTTTTTCGGAAGCAATTCGATCTAGAATTGCTCCAGTTTCATCCGTGGACCGGTCATCGACCGCCAAGATGCTAAAGCGTGGATAGTCGAGGGTCAGCAGAGATTGCATAGCTTTTTCAACGGTATCTGCTTCGTTGAGGGCTGGAACGATAATGGTAACGGCAGGATATTCCTGACTTTCTAAGGGCTCCATCTGATCGAGCCAGCGCAATTTCCAGCCGGTAATTTGAACGTCGACTAAGGGCACAATCCAACATAGAGCACTGGAAAGACCCAATAAAGTAGTCAGTAATGCTGTCGCATATGTTAGTGCTGTCAATGTGTCTGCCTTACAAGATCAAAGATTTCTTCGCGAATCCACCAATTCACCATTGGCTTATTGCAGGGTAAAAATGATTGGCTGGCGAAACTGAATATACAGTCCTGATTCGGGACGTGTAGACGCGATATTTCAAGGAGTCGATTTTCCATGGACTTGTCTCAATATACAAAAATAGCCTGTGCATTATGCCTGCTGATATCTACCGGAGCATCTGCCCAGACAATGCACAAAGGCATTGACCCAAAGACTTTACCCGCACCAAATGCAACGCCCTCAGCGGATAACGGTGCACAAATGGTTCCGCAACCCGCAGGCGTTTCCCTTAAACTGCCACCTGGATTCCAGATCAATCTCTATGCCGAAGGCATGAAGAATGCACGTTGGGGAGCGGTAGCTCCAAACGGCGACTTCTTTGTTTGCGAGTCTGGTCAGAACAGAGTTATTGCCCTTCGAGACGAAACTGGCGGTGGCACCGCTACCAAAAGAGAAGTCTTTGCATCTGGTTTGGACCAGCCATTCGGCATTCAGTTCTGGAAAGACTACCTCTATATTGCAAATACAAGTTCCATTATTCGGTATAAATATAAGTCTGGACAGATGGTTGCCGACGGTGCACCAGAAACCGTGGTTGCGGAAGTCCCCGGTAATGGTTATCGAGGACACTGGACTCGTGACCTTGAGTTCAACCTTACCGGTACAAAAATGTATGTGACTGTCGGATCCTCCGTAAACATTGGGGAAGAGACAGATACCAAGCGTGCCACCATCCTAGAATACAACCCTGACGGCACGGGCGGGCGCATCTTTGCAAGTGGGCTAAGAAACGCTACGGGTAAATCTTTTAACCCAAAAACGGGCGAACTATGGGCGAATGTCAATGAGCGCGACGGTCTGGGTGACGATCTGGTTCCGGATTACTTTACTTCTGTGAAGGATGGCGGTTTTTACGGATGGCCCTATTATTACTCGGGAAAATACCATGATCCACGCATGCCCGAAAAGCCAGAGTTGAAGGCTGCTGCTTTAACTCCTGACTTACTTTTGACCTCTCACGTAGCGGCTTTGGGAAGTATCTTTTATACAGGAAAGATGTTCCCTAAAGAGTATCAAGGCGATGCGTTTCTTGCGTTTCATGGTTCTGGAAACCGCTCCAAGCGTGTCGGTTACTGCGTTGTGAGAGTTCCATTCAAGAATGGCAAGATCCAGGGTGGATGGGAAGATTTCGTTACTGGTTGGATGTTGGGTGAAGACGATAAGAGAGTCTGGGGCCGACCTGTCGGACTGGCAGTGGATAAACAAGGCGCTCTATTGATCATCGATGATGGAGCCAACAAAATCTGGCGAGTGACTTACAAAAAGCCCTAAGCCCAGTAGAGTGCAAATAGATCTTCGTAAAAAGCCGGACCGAATAGGTCCGGCTTTTTGCATAATGATCCACAAAACTCTAAGATTGTTCTAAGTATTTAACATCATACTATTCTTAGCTCGCGCTTTTTAAAGAGACTATCAGCACAATTTTTTTCATGCAATAGTGGCATGAACAGTCGTGGGAGATACATATGAAAATCAATCAACTTGTTTCAACTTTCAAACTTGCCGTGATTGTTGTGGGAACCATTTATGGAATATCAATTGCCACAGCGCCGGCTGATGCACAGGAAGGCAAAGCAAAAGCTGCAGCTCCTAAAATCAAACTTACTGCTAAAGATGCCAACAAGATTGCCTTGAAGAAGTTCCCCGGCAAAGTGGAAGGCAAGACTCCTCTGGAAAACGAAGAGGGACATTGGCAGTACGGAGTGATGGTTCGCTCAGGCAAAACCTTACGTGAAGTCATGGTGGACGCAAATACCGGCAAAATTGCTAATGTCGAAGTGACCACGGACAAAAAGGAAGCCAAAGAGAAGGCTGACGAAGCAAAAATGAAGAAGACGACCAAACCAGAAAAAGACGACGACGAGAAGGACGAGAAGTCGGAGTCGAAGTCGAAGCCCGTAAAGAAGAAAGGCTAGTATAAAGCTTGTACATCCCGCTTATGATAATTGCAACGTGAAAGTTTGTGTTGTAGAAGATGATCCGGGAATCGGGTCGTTTTTAGAGGCAGCCCTCTCCGAAGCTGGATACTCCGTCCGATGGATTACGGACGGGGCGGTGGCTTTACGCGAGCTTTCTACAGGTCGATTTGATTTAATCGTTTTGGATGTACTACTTCCGAATATTGACGGATTTGAGATTTGCCGCCGATTGCGCAAGAGCCGAAACCAAACGCCAATCCTCATTATCACCGCTAAGGATACTCTCGAGGACAAAATCGAGGGGCTGGATTGTGGTGCCGATGACTACTTGGTAAAGCCCTTCCAGATGCTGGAACTGTTGGCTCGATCACGGGCTTTGTTACGACGTCGCGAGGTTGAGACTGGAATTCTAATTGTTGGTGACCTTTCATTGGAACTGGATTCCAGAGTAGCCCACAGAGAAGATCGTAAGGTTTCACTATCAGGAACCGAGTTTGCACTCTTAGAGTATCTAATGCGTAATGCTGGCAGAGTGCTCTCCCGTCAGCAGATTTTGGACCACGTCTGGCAATACGATTTTGATGGGAATGACAGCGTGATAGATGTGTACATCAGTTACATTCGGTCCAAAGTAGACCGAGGATTTGCAAAGCCAATGATCACAACGGTTCGTGGTCTCGGATATCGACTGGAATCACAGGTTACTGACAAGTGAAATCCATTCGTCTGCGCATGTCGGTCTACTTTACTCTTTCTGTCGCAGCAATCCTCATTATTTTCAGTGTGAGTTGGTATGGCTATTCCCTTCAAAGTGCGAAACGCGATGCAGATGGCAGGTTGAGTGCCGCCATAGCAAGAATCTCCTCAGAACCGTTAATCGATTGGAACGGCAGTGACCCCATTGGAACGGAACTAACCGAAGAACTCCGTGACCTCCAATTGGAGAATTTATCCGTCATCGTGAAAAACAGTGCAGGGACGGTTATTGCGAATACCAGTGGTCCCAACTGGCTAACTCCACCCACCAATTCGTCCACTCCGGTAACCAATAATTCTCAAAATACCCATTGGAGGATAAAAACTGCTTCTGTTGGTCGCAATGGAAGCACTTTGGAGGTGGGATTAAATTGGAGTGAAAAAGAGCGTGGACTCGGACATCTGGCCAACCTTCTGGTGGCAGTCAGTTCTTTAGTCATAGTGATCAGCACAATTGGC
>CAISOI010000676.1 GCA_903886985.1 uncultured Chthonomonas sp. | reverse complement strand
TGTCCCACACTGGAATTCCATCGGTATGGTTGTGCACAATGAAATAATCCGCAGTAGACCGCGCTGCGCTCAAAAGTTCCTCTATGACAACTCCTTTTCCACCAAATTCCTCGAATTCGAATTCTTCTCTCGTTTGTAAATATTCAACTTGCTCTGAGAAACCCAAGATGGCCCAAGCTAGTCCGCGGGTCCAAGTTGAGAAGGGGGAATATCCCTGTTGGGAAGATGGGCATCTATAGCTGCCGTTCTTTATGTTGAAAATCGATTCGTGAGCAGTTCTACCGCGGATATCATATATGTCTTTCCCTGTTCCGTAATAGACGTTGGTGCGCGCTGATGTAAGCGCATGTGCGATCAACCGGTGTAAGAGGTTGATTTGCATATCTTGTTCGCCGTACAAGGTCTGTCCGAGGGAATGTGCCACTGCCAATGAACGCAAGGATCGCATGGTATCAATGAACAGCGAATGTGGTCCGTTAAAACTATGGATATAGCCCAAACCACTCATCGTGTCGGTCCAACGGGATGCTTGAATAGCTCCACTGGTTCGTAGTGCCAACTTCGCAACATCTTTCAGAACACCTGTCACTGTTGCATTTTCGTTGGTAATTCGGAGTATGTTGCCGTACGTGCTGACATTGTTGAACCCGTGGTCGTGAACGCCGATATGCGTTACGTGGTTCGGCATTCTTTCCAGAGTGTGTTGAACACCCATTTCCCAGAACTGCAAATCTCCTGTCGATTCGAATTGCAGTAGAGCAGAACCATAGACAAAACCTTCTGTCCACTGAGTCCATCCGCGAGGAACATATGTGCCTTCTACCGTTACTACTGGAGCACCAGTCTCTCCGCCAAATCGCGAGATGACAGAGATAATCTTATCTTCAGACAAAGACCAAAACCGACCGAGCATTTCTGCAAGGTCGGCAATTTGAATGTTATGGTCGAGGTTTATCATTACAGTTATTCAGCAATCTCAACTTGCTTTTCAAAGCGCACGAACTCGCGTTGAAGGTGATCGAGCAATTCATCATCTTTTGCTTCTCGAGCTTCTGCAATAGCCGTATAGAGAAGTTCGTATCCTTCTATTATGCAATCTTCGCCGAGCATCTTGCGAGCGCGTGCACCAATTTTAAAGGCTATCAACTGTTTGTTACTGAGATTACTCAATCGGGATTACTTCACGCTGGACCTGATCCACCGCCGGAAGTTGGTCGGCGACCCCGGCCCCGACCACCACGTCTTCGGCGTCGGCGGCGGGCTTCTTCCTCTTCCTTGCTTAGAGGTGGCCTGCCCGGTTGTGCTGCGTCTTCAGTGTCAGGGTCAGTGTCAGCTTCTGTGATTTCTAATCCTTCCCCATCAGCTTCGACATGAAAGATTTCACCCAGCCTGTCATCTTCTGAACCAATCCCAGTGGTTGTGACTTGAAATGGATCAGAGACGTCTCCAGTAGCCGTCTCGTCCGTCTTGTCGATATCGTGCGCCTTTACTTCAGCGTCAGCCAATGTTTCTGTTGTCTGTGAGTCAGGCCGTGTAGTCTCTTCCAAATTTGGCTCTGCCGCGTCTGTATCGCCGATCTCATGTCCGTTCGGACCACGTCGGCGACCACGAATTGGTCGATCCTCTGTCGAAAGTCCCATTTCCAGAATACGTGCTTTGGTTCCCGCATAGTAAATATGTGTAGTCTTTGCCTTTTGGAAGAAGCGATACTCTCGAAGCGAGTCGCCAAGGTATCGACCTTCCGTAATGTCGTAGACCGCACAATTTCCAGGGAATCGAACCACTCGATATCCATCACGTGGAGCATGAAGCGTGATCCAGCCACCTCCCGCAGTAAGAAAATCGTCGCCCTCTGAAAGATAGAGGTGCACTCCAGCAAACTTACATAGTCCTCGTAGTAACTCAAGGGTATATAGCGGTTCACCCATAAAGACGCTGATCCATGGACCGTGATCTTTGGATGCTAAAGAAGGGAGACCACTTTGCTGATATTCGCCCAACGTTAGGAACTTTCCAGAATCGTTGTCTACGAAGAAAGAAGGATTTAATCGCTCTTTCGCACCCAAAAATCGGCTTTGGATAAGTTCTGTAACGGGATGCCGAGTTTCCACGATCCGCGTACCGATCTCAGAATTCCACGGTTGGTGGCGAAGAGTGAAGCCGACTGTATCATTGGGATAGTCTTCTGGCTCCCCCTGAGTGGTGCAAACGCCTGGAGAATATGTCCAGACAACGGTCTTACGGTTAGAATGTAGTTTCTCTTTGACCGCAATCCTCTGTTCATTTGTTAGACGATATGGATTGAGGAAGATATAGAGTTTCGCGTCAGTTGGGAAGCGTTCAGCTGTAACATCATTTTGTAGATAAAATCCAACTGATGCGCCTAATTTTTGGAATATGTCTCGCTGATCCGTCAGCAACTTTGTAAAAAATGCTTCACCCCTTTGAAGGTGGATGAGACTTTTTTCATCTATAAGAACTACCACTTCCGGGGTTGTCGTCTTAGCCCCGGCCGAAGTCGTTGCATATCTTCCTTGGAACTGACCGATCTTGTCCCACAATTCGCTTGCGTCCAGCCAGCCTTCACCCCAGATATCCATAAAAGCGATTCCGCTCTGGTTCGCAAGGGCTTTCCCCATCGCGCGCTGATGCACTTGATCGGTCCAAAAACGACTTTCGATTTGCGGGTTAAAGTCATCAGATCCTTTGACAACAGGAGCGAGGTAAGTTTTTGTGTCGTCTTCAGAAATCCACAATTTCCCGTGAACCGCCATGGAATGGGTCGGACCCGGAAGGGATCCCGCACCACCCGGCAAGCGGTCTCTATAACTTGGAGGTCCAGAAATTATGTCCACGTCATTTGACGTAAGAACTTTGCTCAGCGCGAGATGTCCCGAAAAAGCATGTGTAAATTCGAATGTGTAGCCGTAGCATACTGACACCAGTGCTTCTCGGCCCGACGCCCGTTTGATGGATCCAGCAAGTTTGACCAATCGTTCCGCGACGATGTCGGAGGTATATTCTAGGAAGTCCACAAGACGTCGTTCTTTGCGCGGTTCGTAAAATGCCATCTCGGACTTGGTAGCTGTCGGTACCGGCGGAATTTCCGCAGTATAAAACTGGACCTGACCATCGTACCAAGATGCTCGCAAACTCGATTCGTTTGAATTGTATTTGGTTCGCAACCATTGGCGGAATGCTTCGCGGTTTGCATAGGATTTGTCAAATCCACCATCCTTGGGATGGAACCATTCTCCCCGCTCAAGGTGATAGCCGATGATCCGTTGACCATACTTCATCCTCTTGATATGGTCGACCATCGACTCGAGTGCACGCTCGGCTTCATCCCAAAAGAGAGTAGAAGCGATAGACGGATCGTCGGTTGTTCCATCAGTATAGTGATTGACTTCATTGGGATATTGCTTACGCCAGCCTGGTGCCGGTACAAAGACAATTCGGG
This sequence comes from uncultured Chthonomonas sp., assembly GCA_903886985.1. GTDB lineage: Bacteria > Armatimonadota > Chthonomonadetes > Chthonomonadales > CAJBBX01 > CAISOI01. Next base: position 1,531 of record CAISOI010000676.1, on the reverse strand, counting down.
GCATTACGTACCCGGCGGGATCCGCATCCAATATGGTAGCAATTCGCGAGTCTAGCGCTTCGTATACAGTGTCATCTGCGGGAATAGGACATGTTAATTCCACGAGCGTGGAGTAAAGATGTACGCCTGCGCTGGCAGCACGCTTGATCTCGCTGACAACTTGTCGCGCCTCTTTTGCTGATTCCAGATTCCCAAAAAAGAAAATAGGGGATGTAGGCATACCGTTAATTAGAAGTTCCGGGTGACCGCCGTTTCGAACTACGACGTGCGCACCTTTTGTAATATCCACTACGATAGGCGGTGGGGGAGGCGGAGGTGCCGGTGATTCTGAGACGGCAACAATTTCAGCAACAGGCTGTTTCTGATTGTTTCCTTGACCGGGACGTCCACTTCGGGAGCGCCTTGATGGTCGTCTAGTCTGTTCTGGAGCTGAGGCTGGTTCTGCAGAATCTGCGACTGCTTGCAACGGTGCTTCGGATGACAGAGCATCCGGAGACGTTGATTCACCAGTTGTCTCGCCTGTCGTAGCAGCCGCATTTGGGCGTCCACGACCGCGACGTCTTCGTGAAGGAGGAGCGGTTGTTGGTTCTGCGGCAAGGGTAGCCGGTTCGGAATTATCGACTTCGGTCTGACTCACTTCTGCCGTCGGGGACGACAACAATTCTTGGACCGTGGCCGTTACTTCGTCAACCGTTTTGGCTCGGTTGTTATTTTGCCGTCGCTGGGGTCGTTTTTTGGTTGGCTTTTCTGTTGCTACAAGTGGCTCAGTCGCTTCTACTTGCTCCCCGTTATGCGCTTGCTTCAGCCCGGCACTACTATTATCTATCTGTAAATCTAAAGTTGGTTCAGAATTCTCTGATTCCGACGATTTTGAAGCCTCGGCTTCTTTACCGCGTCGGGATCGAGTGGGCCTTGGTTTAGCAGGCGTAATAGGAACTGCAACTTCCTTCACAAGTTCTACATCAGTTTGCACTGTTTCGGAGGCAGTTAGTTTACGTGGTCGGCTCACACGTTTTGGCTTTTCTGCAACTGGCGCAGGAACCTCGGCCACCGTGTCAATTGGTGTTTCAGCAGGAACAACTTTTGGCTTGCGGGGTGCGCGAGTTCTGGGTTTGGGTGTGGAATCCGGCGTGGCGGCCTCGGTTTGGGCTGTGTCAGGCACAGTCCCTCCCTGCGGGGACTCGTCATTCGACATTAAATATTCTCCTGAAAAAATGTTGCGCGCGTGCACCAGACCAAATTCGGAGGGCTCAAGCTGCGCGAGTTGAAACATGCGCGGCGCCAACAACCGGGCGACTGCGCGCAAAATCTTAACAACTCATACATTATACTCTTATTGTCAGGAGGGTTGGGGACCGCAGGCAGTCACTTACGACGGTTAGGCTTAACAACCGTCAGTGTTAGTTCTGCGCGGTTTCTGTTTACAACCCACAGTGGATTGTAAATGAATGTCTTATTGGTGTCGAAGTATCCCGCTTTTGCAAGGGCATTTTCAGTGTCAGGAGATCTTCCGGGCTTGGCGGTTAGTTTG
>CAISOI010000675.1 GCA_903886985.1 uncultured Chthonomonas sp. | reverse complement strand
CCGAGCGGGCAAAACAATAGATTGACGTTCGGCATTATCCGCGTAAGACCGCTTCGACAAGCATCCGTGCTCCAGAGCTTGGATCGGTAATTTACATCCAGCGAGACAGTCATGCCTCTGCTTCGCGCCTCAAAACTAGCAGTCTGTACAGTATCGGAACAGTTTCGACTCAGCGCAACCGTAATCCCCGTCACATGAAGATGCTTCGCGCCATCAAGGTGAGACCAATCCACTTCACCCGGTCGCATTGTGCTGGCAGCGGAATCTGCACGGTCATAATGAACCTGCGTTGGGCGCGGCTGCGAACCAAATTCTACGAAATAGACGCCCGCGCGTCCTTTTTCCGACCAGATGATATTGGAAATATCAACGCCCCATCTACCGACATTCATGGCAATTTTTCGACCAAGAGGACTTTTGGGCAGCTTACTCCACCACGATACAGTTCTCCCAAGACGAGAGAGCGCGACAGCAGTATTTGACTCGCTGCCGCCGGTGCGGAAATCCAGCGATTCCGCCACTTCCAGTTTGCCGTGGTGCGGCGGACTGAGGCGAATCATGGTCTCACCAAAAGTTACAATTTCGTATTGCGGCATGGGTATTTGGCTGGGTCCTTTGGAATGCGGTCCTTTTTAGTACTCTGGACTATTCAATTATGAGGTCGTGAACTCCTGCCCTTACCGAAAGTTGGAATGAAGTTGCAACGCTATTAAATGCGAATGGAAGCAAGGGCTCAAAGGGAAATGGGGACGATTGGACCGACTGCCAAAGCGTAACAATATCGGAACATCGGGGGGGATTTCAGACAATTTGTGAGATTGGATTCTTACTCCGTGCTTTCCACGCTCAGATTGACCGAATAATTCCAATCGGGAAATTCATCATCCAGAACGGTCTTGATTCGGTTCATTCTCAATGTGGCGGCGCGCTTTTCGGCGCGCGCACCGCGCAGAAGGGCTTCTCCCTCTTTCATCAGTTGAGCGGCTTCGCTCACGCTGCGATCGTATTCCTCATATAGCGCCAACAGTTCGCTTCTTAAGCGACTGCGATCTGGTCCGAGAGTTTCAATTTTAAGGTGTTGCGATGTATGTGCCATTTTAGTTTTCTATAACCGGAATAGTTCGCCCAATCCCATTTCCGCGGCAGCTTCCAGTGTGTTTGCCGAAGTAAAATTATCTTGATACTGCTTCCAGATTTTTTGGCTCCAAATCTCAATCGTGCGTCCCTGTCCTAGAAGGATCACGCAGCCACCTGGCTCGATCTGAGCCCACTCTCGCAAGACCTTCGGTATAGAGAATCTCCCACGACCATCCATCGAGACTTCAAATCGACTACTGAATAGCCGTTGGAGTATCCGGCTCTTCGAACCCATTTCATCCCTATAGAGTGCGCCTTCGATCTGCTCCCAGGCATCCAATCGGAAAACAAGGATCACCCTATCTGGCCCGCGAGTAACTACAAATTCATTGCCGAGGTTCTCGCGATACTGCAACGGGACTAAGAGTCGTCCCTTATCATCTATACCGTGTTCGGACTCACCCCAGAAACCGTTGTTGATGTCATTTCCCAATAAAGTAGAATACTCCGCCTATAGTTACCCACCAAACACCCACTCGCCTTGCAAGATTATACACCGGTATTTTCGGGAAGGAAAGGGTAAAGGCAAAAAAAGACCGTTGCAATTTGCAACGGTCTCTTCGACTCTTGTTTAGGCGTTTTTATCGCTGCCAACTACAACCTATTCAGCACTTCCTGCATTGCCGTATTCCATGCTGTAGTTTGGTGGTTCTTTGGTTATCCAGACGTCATGAACGTGACTTTCACGCAGAGATGCGCCGGAAATCTTGATAAACTGCGCTCGTTCGTGCAATTCTGCGAGATTGTGTGCGCCGATATATCCCATACCGCTACGGATGCCACCGAGTATCTGATGAATAGTGTCTGCAACTGCGCCTTTGAAAGGAACGCGTCCTTCAATACCCTCGGGAACAAATCGGTTTGTGCTTGGGTTTTGACCATATCGATCACTCGAACCCTCTTTCATTGCCGCCTCGGAACCCATGCCACGGTAATCTTTGAACGCGCGACCTTGATAAAGAATGACTTCGCCCGGCGCTTCTTCTGTACCTGCAAGCAAGTTGCCAACCATCACCGCGTGAGCACCAGCAGCGAGCGCCTTTGTTGCGTCACCAGAAAAACGAATTCCTCCGTCAGCAATAACCGGAATACCATCTTTGGCAGCTTCGCGAGCGCAATCAAAAACAGCAGTCAATTGCGGTACGCCTACACCAGAAACGATGCGCGTAGTGCAGATACTCCCTGCGCCAAGTCCGATTCGAATGCCATCAGCTCCAGCCTCAATGAGCGCACGTGTACCGGCGGCGGTCGCGACATTTCCTGCTATTAGTGGCATATCGGGGAAGGCACTCTTAACTGCCCTGACAGCATCAAGCACACCTTTGGATTGACCATGTGCAGCGTCTATGACAATCAGGTCAACGCCTGCATCAATGAGCGCGGCCGTACGTTCGACAGGATTACGTAGTGGCCCAATGGCTGCGCCAACTCTCAATCTGCCACGTGCATCCTTAGTTGCGAGGGGATGCTCACGCACTTTTTGGATATCTTTGATGGTAATCAACCCAAGCAACTGGAAGTCATCATCCACGATGGGCAGTTTCTCAATGCGATGCTCTTGGAGGATATCCTGTGCCTGATTCAAAGTTGTACCGTACTTCGCAACGACCAGCTTGTCGGCTTTTGTCATCAACTCATGAATTGGACGGCCATAATTCGTTTCGAATCGGATATCCCTGTTTGTGAGAATTCCGATGAGCTTGCCCGCTTCACCTTCCTGCCCGGCAACATGCCCCCGCTCTGTCACAGGAACTCCCGAAATGTGATACCGCTCCATGAGTTCCAACGCGTCTTTGATGGTCTTATGTGGCGGTAGTGAAATCGGATCGATGATAATTCCATGTTCGGATCGTTTCACCTTGTCGACTTCTGCAGCCTGTCGCTCAATGGTCATATTGCGGTGAATAATCCCAATTCCACCTTCGCGAGCGACGGCAATTGCCATCCGCGCTTCGGTGACACGGTCCATCGGGGAGGATATCAGCGGAACATGCAGATCAATGCCGCGAGCTATCCGGGTTCGGGGATCCACTTCAGAGGGTGTAATGTCTGTGTCAAGCGGCACCAGAAGAACATCGTCGAAGCTCAAGCCTTCCCGTAGTTTTAAGTCAGAACCTAACATTACAAAACCCCTATCATAAACTTGCGTCTCATTACCATTCGTTACTAAAATCACAATTGGCATCTGGACTATTGATGTTGCATTATACCGCACCGGAACTTGGAGAATTCCTTCGGACCTGGCAGGTACATTGGAAACTCGCACCATTTCTGGAATGCAGCTTCGAAGGTCGGGTAGGAATATCTCTCCACTGCGCTTAACTTACGTATAAGCAAACTTGCAGCACCAATATTTCCAACTCAATTTAGCAGGAGAACTGAATGATACGCCCTATACTTATCGCACTGACTGCCGGAGTACTATTAGCCTCAACACTCTGTGCCAAAGCACAAAATGGTGACCGCCCACCCTATGAGCCGCTCTGGTCAAAGGGCGCTCCCGGCGCAGTGGGAACTGAGCCAAAAGACATTCCTGCTCTCCAATGGTACAAGCCGGAACCTGGCAAAGCAAATGGTTGTGCGGTGGTAGTCTGCCCAGGCGGCGGCTACGGCGGATTGGCAGAGCATGAGGGATATCCGATTGCCAAATGGCTCAATTCACTCGGCGTGACAGCAGCGGTTCTGCGCTATCGATTGGCGCCTTATCATCATCCCTGCATGATTAATGATGCAAACCGTGCGGTGCGCGTAGTCAGATCGCGCGCGGCGGAATTCGGGATTGATCCAAAACACATTGGAATCCTCGGATTCTCTGCCGGTGGGCATCTTACCTCAACTGCGGTCACGCATTTTGATGAAGGCAACCCATCCGCTCCCGATCCCATTGACAAAGTTTCCTGCCGACCTGATTTTGGAGTTCTTTGCTACGCAGTGATCGAGCTCAATCCCCCATTCGCCCACATGGGTTCGCGATACAATCTGCTTGGGAGAGAAGCCCCTCAGGATCTCGTCGATTCGCTCAGCAATGACAAAATGGTCAACGAGAAGACACCGCCCTGCTTCCTGTGGTCTACTGCCGATGACCAGGCAGTTCCCGTAGAAAACAGCCTGCTGTTTGCCATGGCATGCCGAAAGTTCAAAGTGCCGGTGGAGTTGCATGTATATGAGCATGGTCCTCATGGAATGGGTCTGGGTGGGAACGATCCAAACGTGAGTGCCTGGCCCGCGACTTGTGCAAAGTGGATGGAGACGCGAGGGTTTTTCAAGAAGAACTGAGATTGAAGTGATGGAGTTATCTGGAGTTTAGCGAGTTTAGGATTTTTCGATAACCTTGCTAAACTCCCTAAACTCGGTACAAATAAGCTGAATTTGGGAACGAAGCCGGAGTAAGTGCGAAGGTTTTTCAACAAGAACCTAAGGGGCACGATAATGACCAGAAATAGACTCAAGTTTGCGGTCACTTGCACCATCTGTATTGCGTTATTTTCTTGTGCCACTGCTCCAGTCCGCAAGTCT
>CAISOI010000674.1 GCA_903886985.1 uncultured Chthonomonas sp. | reverse complement strand
TGACATGCTTAAGGCAATCTGTAACAGCTTGCCAACCAACCAACAGGAACTGGTAAAAAAAGGTGGAGTATCTCTATCACAATTGAGCAGTGAAAACAAGGCTCTGGCAAGTTATGCGACCTATCACGGTAAGTTTAATTTACTCTATGATAAGTTGGTTACCATACCCATATTTTTCCAAAATATCGATAATGGTTATGTCCATCATGCAATGTTGATGTACTCCAATGGAAAACAGCATGACGTTATAGATCTTCGATTTAATTCGGCAAATGACATACTTCGCTCCTACCGCAATATGGTTGAAGTCCAACCAGTGTTGGGAGACGATTCGATTTCTTCTTCGCCACTGCATGATCTATTGTCACAAGATGTATCCGTTACAACCAACGCCAACCCAGCGGTATTTCGCAAGTTCGGAACATTGAGTGACGTTTTGACTGAGGTCAACATAAAATACCATCTGTTATCAAAACCGTTGGCGGATTTCGACAAGCGACACGTTTTGGTTGCCATGAACTCCTCTGTAGTGTCGTCGTTAATGGAAGGAATAGCAGAACTTCATAATTGGTCTATTGGGAGCACGACAATCGACAAAAATGTCGTTGCAACCCTGACTAACACAAAGAGGCCGATACCAAAAGATGTTTATGGTGTGGGTGATTATATGGTCACAACTTTACCGACTGACATCAAAAACTGGTTGTTTAGATCCAAGAGTATTGTTCAGTCCAATTTGAAACTGACCGAACCGAACAGTTCGCTTTATGGTCCAAACAAAGATCTTGAAATTTCTGCTGAGCGATCTCGCTTGCAGCGAAACAAGAAGTCACTTAATCATCAGGTGCGAGAGGCGTTCAAATCATGGGACATAGGTACCAAGAAGAGAATCGGAGACCTACCAATTCCACTACGTAAACTAATTTATAACTGGGAATTCGTTTCTTTTGCGTCCGCACTGTTCGACGAATTGTGGATCGCGAGAAATATCGACGTTTCGTATATTAGGCATCCGGAGCAATCTCTCTTGTTTGAAGAAAATGGATTTTATGGTATCAAGGGTCCTGATGGTAGGTCCTTTGGGGTTCGAATGGGGCCGCATTGAGGAATTGGATACAATGAAATTGTCAATACGTTTGTAGGGACGGCGGCTCCATCCGCGTCCAAGTATCTGCTCGAACAACCTTCCGACGATCCGCACCAATTGTAGGGCGCAGGTTTCAAACCTGCCCGCAAACGTTCCAAATTGGAATTAAGATTGGTCAATCCGCAACATTTTCGGCAGGGTCACAGACCCATGCCCTACGATGAGATGATCAATCTCTCACTTGATCTTTCAATAATCATTTTTGCATACCAAAAGGTCTTCATGCATCAGGATGTTATAATCCGCCAGTTTCGTTCATAATTGAACTGATGATTTGAAATGAAACCAATGATTTCGGCATACGTATTGACAGCATGTCATGATCGTGCTTGAAACTACCCTGCACAAAATTCCATTCCGCTATTCGGAGACCCAATCAATGTTTATGAATTTTAGTCCTGCAAGATATATTCCTATACTCTGCCTCTCACTTTCACTTATCCCAGGGATAGTTAACGCAGATGACCTCAGCGATGGAAAAGCCCTCTACAAAGCAGGCAAGTTCAGTGAATCGGCAACAAAACTTGAAGCTGCTGCCAAAACCAATCCCAAAGAAGCACAGATATGGTGGCAACTTAACTTCACTTATCACAAGTTGAAAAAGGATCAAGATGCTCTTGCGGCTGTCAAAAAGGCGGGAGAACTTGATCCAAAACATGATTTCGCCTCAGAAGCCGGCAAGTACGAACAGATTTTAAAGGATCGTGAAAAATCCGCAGCCGGGACCTCCATGCCCACTACAACTAACAACAGCCCCAACCAGGTTAATTCGGGACAGGGCGAAACCACTGGCGGTTCAGGTTCTGGGAATCTCACGGAGCAACTGGTCAATGGAGATGTCTACGTAGAACGCGGAATTCGGGTTGACGTTGAGCGTCTGCGTACCGTATCGAAAGAGATGCGACCGACTGTCGTTAAATTCGTGGTCTTTAATCGCCGCCTAACTTCTCGCCAGCTCGCAGTTGAAGGTGATCGAGTATTAAAATTCTTGAAGAGTTACCTCAATGGTGGCGATGGATACGTCGTTTTAGCAAGTAGAAGCGCAGTCACTGTTGCCAGCCAAGGCCTTAACAAAAACACACTGAAAGATTTAACAGAGCAGGTAGCGCCTCAGATGAGTGCTGGGCAATACACACTCGGTTTAGAGAGACTTGCGAAAGGACTGGTAACAACTCGCTCGTCCACACGAACGTCGACCACAGGTTTTGCCACAGATATACCTCACCCTCGTAGCACAGGAATAGGGAGATTAATTGTGCCAATTATCATTGTTCTTGTAGTATTGATTATCATCTGGGCTATCTGGAACAGCACCGCCAAAGCCGCAGCAGTTGCAGCTCAAAAGGGCCCCGTAGAGCGTCAAAAGGGGGATGTACTTTCGCAACTGAATTTCCTCGATGACCAGATACGTATTGCAGAACCAGGCGTGGCAGCAAGAGCGAGAGAAGGAAGAGTTGCGGCAGGTACACATGTGGATCAGGCTTCCCGGATACTTAGCCACGCCAAATCAGTGGCGGAAATTAATCAAGCGGCGTCCTTACTTGGTCAAGCCGAAAGAGAGATCGCAAGAGCGAGAGCTATTCTTGCTGGACCAGCATCATCTACATCTTCTGCGTCCAACACAGGGGGCCCTGCTCCAACCGGCGCAGGTGTACCACCAAAATATTCCAACGCTCAAACAGATTGGGCCACAGTGGACACAAATGAAAGAGGTGTATGCTTCTTCTGCTCTAAGCCGACCTATCTGAATGAACTGACTCCTGTCACCGTAAACTTGAACGGTCAACAACAGAAGG